>CAYSZX010000001.1:0-80599 GCA_964435835.1 uncultured Candidatus Saccharibacteria bacterium
TTTATTAAAAATTGATATTCATCTCCAATTAATTTAATTTTCCCACTAATTTTATTTAGAGTCAAAACAAAAAACCTGAACTTAATCAGGTTTTAGGTGCGGGGACGACGAGACTCGAACTCGCAACCACTTGATTGACAATCAAGGGCTCTAACCAATTGAGCTACGCCCCCAAATAGCGGTGGGGGGACTCGAACCCACGACCCATGGCTTATGATGCCACTGCTCTACCCCTGAGCTACACCGCCGAGATAAAATAAAAAACCCCATAATGTTGCGGTGTCTGGAATTGCACCAGAGCCTCCAGCTTATGGGACTGGCGAGGTACTACTCCTCCACACCGCGATATAGTAAATAATAATATAGCTTAAACTTAAAGTCAATTATAAAGCATTAAGATGAACTAAAGCATCACGATAAGCATTCAAAGCCTTTTCTGCCTCCTTAAATGTTAAACGATAAGTTGGGTCATGAACAATGTCAGAATATAATTGATGAGCCTTTTTTACCTCTTTAAGATTTTCTAAAATATCAGTATTAATTTTATCTAATCTCTCTCCTAGATTATGCCCCTTATAAGTCATAATCCTTAAAACGTTATCAAGTAAAGAATTAGCCTCCACAATAGCTAATTTCAATTCTGACTCTATTCCTCCCTCAAAGTGATCTTCTATTTCTTTCCATTTCTTTTTAGTTTCGCTTAAACCATAATGTCGGTAGGTTAAGAATTCCTGAACATCTCGAATTAAATATTTGTCTAGCCAACTAGTTTTTAATAAAGCAAAAATAATAAAACCAATCATTGCTAAGCTAATTAACAAGAAAAAGGTCTTTAATAATAAAAGCCAACCTGTAAGTTCAGGATCCAAAAGGAAATCAACAATTGGACCAAATTCATAATACATCTTTTCTTATTATATTATTTTTCTACTAATTCTGCTATTTTCATAATTTTTTCTTCTTCAAAGGGTTCTCCTATTAATTGTAAGCCTACTGGCAACTCTTTAGATTCTACTTTTACTTTACCATAAGGGATAGAAACTGCACATAGTCCTGCTAAATTAACAGGAACAGTAAAAATGTCAGAAAGATACATTTGAACAGGATCATTTTTTTTCTCTCCCAACTTAAAGGCCGGAGTTGGCGAAGTAGGAGAAATTATAACATCTACTTTCTTAAAAGCTTTTTCAAAATCTTTCTTAATTAATTTTCTAACTTTTTGAGCTCTTAAATAATAAGCATCATAATAACCAGAAGATAAAGCAAAAGTCCCCAGCATTATTCTTCTTCTCACTTCCCTTCCAAATCCCTGCCCTCTAGTTTTGAAATAAGAGTCTCTTAATTCCTTCCCCTTAGATAAACCGTATTTCACTCCATCATAACGAGCTAAATTGGTACTTGCTTCAGAAGAAGCAAGAATATAATAAGTAGGAATTGCATATTTTGTATGAGGAAGACTAATTTCTTTAATTTTAGCCCCCATATCTTCATATTCTTTAATTGCTTCTTCAATAACTTTTCTAACATTAGAATCAAGCTCTTTAATAAAATATTCTTTAGGAACACCAATAACAAGATCTCCAATCTTATTTCTATTAAAAGTAACTTCATTTTTCCCTTTCACAGTAGTTGAATCAGATTTATCTTTTCCTTTAATAGCATTAAAAACTATTCTACAATCCTCAATATTTTTAGTAATTGGACCTATTTGATCCAAAGACGAAGAAAAGGCTATTAATCCATATCTTGAAACTCGTCCGTAGGTAGGTTTTAAACCAACTACTCCGCAAAGAGAGGCCGGCTGCCTTATTGAACCTCCTGTATCTGAACCTAAAGAAAATAAAGCAAAATCAGCTGCCACAGCTGCTGCTGAGCCCCCTGAGGAACCTCCTGGGACCCTTTTTGGGTCTTTAGGGTTTCTAGTAGGACCAAAGGCAGAATTTTCCGTAGAAGAACCCATAGCAAATTCATCTAAATTATTCTTCCCTAAAAAAACAACTCCTTTTTTTAAAAGTTTCTTAATAACTGTAGCGTTGTAAGGAGCAACATAATTTTCTAAAATTTTTGAAGCAGCCGTACATTTCATTCCTTTAATCAAAATCAAATCCTTAATTGAAGCCGGGATTCCCTCCAGTAAAGAAATACTTTTTCCTTCCTTAATTTTTTGATCTACTTTTTCAGCCTGAGAAAGAGCTTTTTCTTGATAAACAGATAAAAAAGAATTAATTTCTTTATCTTCTTTTTTTATTTTTTCCAAATAAGATTTAGTCAATTCTAAAGCAGAAAACTCTTTGTTAATTAATCCCTGATGGGCTTTTTTAATTGTTAAATCTGACACTTTCATTAAAGAACTTTTTTAGTCTTAAAATAATCTCCTTTCTTTTCAGGCACTAAATCTAATAATTTCTTTCTTGTTTCTGATGATGTTTTTTCAGCCATATCTTCTCTAGTAACATTAGTTAAACCTTTTTTTGAAAAAACATTTTTAATTTTAGAAACATCCACTTCTTCGAGAGTTTTAACGTATTCTAAAATAGAAGAAAAATCCTTATGCATAGAATTTAATTCTTTTTTGTCTAGGCCTAAGTGGGCTAAATTAGCAATATGTTGAATTTCTTTCTTTTTGATCATTTTGGTGGTTCTAATTCATCAACCTCAATTAAAACTTCGTGTAATGCATCCAAGTTTTCTAAAACAATACCCGCCCCTCTTACTACTCCGGTCATTGGGTCTTCAATTCTTTCAACAGGCATTTTAGTTTCCTTTTTTATTAAAATATCTAATCCTCTTAAAAGAGAGCCACCGCCAGCTAAATGAATTCCCTTTTCCATTACATCAGCTAATAATTCAGGTGGTGTTTCTTCAATGGCTGATTTAATCTCACTAACAATTTTATTAACTGGTTTTTCCATTGCTTTTCTTGCATCCTCATCAGAAAACAATATTTCTTCAGGTAACCCTGTAACTAAATTTCTTCCTCGAACCGGAATATTCTTTTTCTTTTTTAAAGGATAAGCAGAACCAATAGCAATTTTAACTCTTTCCGCAGTTCTTTCTCCAATTAATAATTTATACTCCTGCTGAGCATAACGAATAATAGCCTCATTTAATTTATCACCAGCTATTCTTAAGCTTTTAGATAAAACTAAACCACCTAAAGAGATAACCGCTACTTCAGTAGTTCCTCCTCCAATATCAACAATAAAGTTTCCTCCTGCCTCCTGAACTGGTAATCGGGCTCCAATAGCGGAAGCCATTGGTTCATCAACCAAAAAAACTTCTCTTGCTCCAGCTGACTTAGCTGCATCAATAACAGCTTTCTTTTCAACTTGAGTAACACCAGAAGGAATGCCAATAATAACTCGCGGACCAATCCATTTTTTTAATCTCGCTTTTTCAATAAAATAACGAAGCATCTGTTCAGTAACCTCAAAATCAGAAACAACTCCCGCTTTTAAAGCCTTACTAGCACTAATATGAGAAGGAGTTCTTCCGATCATTTTCTTAGCTTCTTCACCAATAGCTAATATTTGACCTGTTTTTTTATTAACAGCCACAATTGAAGGCTCCTGAATAACAATTCCTTTTCCTTGAAGGTAAACAACTGAATTAGCTGTTCCTAAATCAATAGCAATATCATCAGATAAAGATTTTAATATTTTATTTAACACTTTTTAAAATTTTTCTTAATTTACTAATTTTGACTAATTTTTCTTTTTCCTCTTCTCTCTTTTTAAAACCAATTGAATTTTCTTTCAAGGTCTTTTTAGAAACAACCAGCCTAATTGGTATACCTATTAAATCACTATCCATAAACTTCTCCCCAGCCGATTTATCTTCTCGATCATCATATAAAACACTTATTCCATCATCTTGAAGTTGCTTATAGATTTTATCGGATTCCTGATTTACTTTTTCTTTTGAAGAAAGACTAATCAAATGTACCCGATAAGGAGCAACCTCTAAAGGCCAAATAATTCCCTTACTATCATGATGAGCCTCGATAATAGCTGCTATTAATCTTGAAACTCCCAAGCCATAACAACCCATAATAATTGGCTCTTCTTCTTCCTTTTCATTAATAAAGGTAGCCTCCATTGGCTTACTGTATTTTGTTCCTAAATTAAAGGCATGTCCTAATTCTATTGATTCTTTCTTTTTTAAATCTTCGCCACATTCAGGACACTTCTTTGTTTTTCCTGTTTTTTCAATATTCGCGCCAAAGCCACACTTTTCACAAACTAAAATAGTATCTTCACCAATATCAGAAATCAGCATGAATTCCTGAGAATAAGCTCCTCCTATTGCTCCTGATTCTGCTTCAACAGCAATAACATCTTCTAATCCACATCTTTTAAAAACCTTAAAATAAGCTTTTTTAACTATTTTATAAAACCTAATTAAGTCTTGCTTATCAGCATGAAAACTATATAAATCTTTCATCATAAACTCTCTAGTTCTTAAAACACCCCCCGTTGATCTTAATTCATTACGAAATTTATTCTGAATTTGAAAAACAGAAAAAGGAAGATCACGATAAGAAGAAATTCTAGTTCTTACTATATCAGTAACTTCCTCCTCATGAGTAGGACCTAAAGCAGTTTCTCCCCCATGAACATCTTCTAATTTGAAAAGCTCAGAACCATATTCTTCCCATCTTCCAGTTTCTTTCCACAACTTTTTATTTTGAAAAGTTGGCAATAATAATTCCTGTCCTCCAATTCTAATCATTTCTTCTCTAATAATTTCCTCTATTTTCTTTAAAACATTAAAACCTAAAGGCAAGTATCTATAAACACCACTTATTGTTCTTTCAATAAAGTCACCTTTTACTAAATACTTATTACTAATAGGCTTAATATCCTTAGAAACGTTTTTCCTTGTTTTATTAAAAAGTAAAGATTGTCTCATATTAAAATAAATTAATAATATCTCTTATTGTAACCCAAATTACCAAACCCCCAAGAAAAACAAAAGAAACTAAATTAACTTTTTCCTGGATCTTCTCAGAAATTGGTTCATTTCTAATAACCTCAATTAACAAAAACAAAACTCTTCCTCCGTCTACTAAAGGAATAGGTAAACTATTAAAAACAGCCAAATTAATAGAAAGAAAAGCCATAAAACTCAAAAAATAAGATAAACCAAATTCTTGACTTTCAGCAATCATTTGAAAAATACCAACTGAGCTTACTAATGAATCAGATTGAAAGTCACCATTAATAAGTTTGCTTAACATTAAACCGTAAGATTTAACAATCATCACTGTATTATTCCAAGTTATTGTAATTCCTCTCCAAATAGCTAAATACCAAACTGGCTTTTGAAAAGCTGTTCTAACTAAAGTTACCCCTAAAGGGCCTTCATCGTCAGGAAAGGAATCACGAGCTAAAACACTCTTTTCAATCTTTTCTTCACCCCTTTCAATTACCAAATTAATTTCATTTCCTAAATGAGAATCAACAAAATTCTGCACTTCCTCAATAGTAGTAGGAACAACCTCTTTTTCTTGAAAAGATATTTTTTGGATTGTATCCCCCGGCCACAATCCCATTTTTTCAGCTGGAGAATCATCTGCCACATTAAAAATAGCAACTTCAAAATCTTTCAAGTTTTGCAAATTAGAATCTTGAACCACTACCCGACCTCCATTCAAAAACAAAAAGGAATAAATAACAATTGCTATCAACCAAAAAGAAATAACTCCTCCTAAAGTAATCCAAATTCTGTCCCTAACTGATTGATTAGAAAAACTAGTTGGACTATCTATATCTGTTTCTTCCCCTTCCATTTTAACAAAAGCTCCAAGTGGCAACCAATTAAAAGAATAAACTGTTCCTCCTATTTTTTTAGCAAAAATTCTGGGAGGATATCCTATACCAAACTCCTCAACTTCTACACCGCATTTCTTAGCTATTAAAAAATGTCCAAACTCATGAAGAGCTGCTAATATAACAATACTTAAAAAAGCAATTATAAGCTGAATCATTTATTGTTTTAAACTTTTAATTTTACGTTCCGCCTTCTTTTTAATCTTTTCATTAAATTCACCAACCATTTCTTCCATTTTCTTTTTCCCTTTATACTTATCATCTTCTGACATTCTCTTTTCTTGTTCGGCATCCTTCAATCTATTCCAAGCTTCATCTCTCCATTTTCTAATTGTTTGCTTAGCCTGTTCTTGAGTTCGAGAAACTAAACGAATTAATTCTTCTCTAAATTCTTCACTCAATGAAGGAAGTTTTAATTTAATAATTTCTTTAGTTACAGAAGGAGTAGCTTTAATTTCGCTTTTCTCCAAAGCATTAACAATATCTTCAATATAAGACTGGTCCCAAGGCTTAATAACTAATTCTCGCTTATGGCCAGAATTAATAGTAGCTAATTCTTTCAAAGAATATTTTTCACCTAAATAATTTACCTTAACATCATCAACTAAATCAGGAGAAATTCTTTCTGCTCTTATTTTACTAATTTCTCTATTAAAAAAAGCAAACACTTTTTTTAATTCTTTTTCTAAATCATCTAATACGTCTTTATAAGATACTTTATCTTTTCCCATAATTTAAATTTAAACTAATTAATAATTAAAATTTAATAACTAAAGCTTCTAATGCCAATTTAAGACTAGTATTTGTATTGGTAATTAAATAAATAGTTTCTTGAATGGAATTTAATATCTCTTTTAATTTTAACAAATCTTCTCCTTCTTCGGAAATGATTTTTTTTCTTAAATAGGATAACCAAATAACCAAAACTTCTTTCAAATCATCTTTTTTAGATAAATCTTTCACATAATCAAAACGATCGCTTAAAGGAGCATCCATTATTTCAATTAATTCATTTATAATTTCTTTTCTGTTTTCTAATTTTTCCGGATTTTCTAAATAATTGATAACTTTGCCTGGTTTTCCCAAAGAAATATTAATAATTTTTTCAGCTTTTTTCCCAGTGACATTTTTCTTTTCTAAATAATTTCTAAGCTTTTTTCTTTTTACCGGATAGAATTTAATCCTTTCACATCTTGAAGAAATAGTAGACAAAAGAAAATCAGGATGCTTGGTAACTAAAATCAAAACAGCACTACTTTTAGGTTCTTCTAATGTTTTTAAAAAACAATTTTGAGCTGCTCTATTCATTAAATGAGCTTGATCTATTACCACTCCAAAAGAAGATGACTTTACTGGCTTTAAAGAAATTCTTTCTGACAAGTTTCTAATTTGATCAATTTTAATTTGTCCTTTTAAAGGTTCAACTAAAAGAAAATCAGGATGCTTGGAGGGCGGAGCTTGAAATATAGAAGAGAGAAAATCTAAAGCTATTGTTTTTTTACCTACAGATTCTGGTCCTGTAAATAATAAAGAACGAGAACCTTCTTTAATAATTTTATCTAAAAACTCTCGTTGTTTTTTATGCCCAATAATCATTTTCTCATTATTGCTCTTTTATACGCCCCTAAATTCTTCAATACTTCTCCTGTTCCTCTAGCTACACATAAAATAGAATCTTCAGCCAGAATAGCAGGAACTCCGATTCTTTGAGTAACTAATTTTTGAAAATTATTTAAATTTGAACCACCTCCCGTCATAACTATTCCCTTATTCATAATGTCAGCCGATAACTCAGGTGGAGTGTCACGAAGAGTTAATTTAATAACTTGAATAATTTCATTTAAAACATCAGTAAGGGCTTCAGCTGTATCCTGAGAAGAAATTTCAATATTTCTCGGTAAACCAGAAGCAATATCCCTACCTCTTATCTGCATTGTTTTTTCTTTCTTTCCAGGAAGAGCAGTCCCAACCGTCTTTTTAATATCTTCAGCTGTTTGATTACCAATAGCTAAATTATATTTTTTCTTAACATAATCAAGAATAGCTAGATCCATCTTGTCACCAGCCAATCTTAATGAACGAAAATTAACAATCCCCCCTAAAGAAATAACGGCTGCTTCCATAGTCCCTCCCCCAATATCAACAACCATATTACCAGAACAACTTTCAATAGGAACTCCCGCTCCAATTGCTGCTAAAATAGGTTCTGGAGCTAAAAAGACTGCCTTGGCTCCTGCCCTAGTCCCCGCTTCAATAACAGCTCGTTTTTCAGTAGAAGTAATACCAGCTGGAATACCAACCATAATGTCAGGTTTCAGAAATCTTAAAAAACCCAAAGACTCCTTGATAAAATATTTCAACATTGATTCTGTTACTCTGTAATCAGCAATAACCCCGTCCCTTAAAGGACGATAAACAGAAATAGAATCAGGTGTCCTGCCCACCATTTGCTTAGCTTTTCTTCCAACCGCTAAAATACTGTTGTTTTCAACATCAACAGCAACCACCGATGGTTCTCTTAAAACTATTCCCTTATTAGGTCGAAAAACTAAGGAATTACAAGTTCCTAAATCAATACCAATTTTCATTTAAAAATATTAAAAATTAACTTAAATTCTCATTAAGTATAAGACAAAATAATAAGTTTTGCAACTTAAAAAATACCTTAAAAACTTGCGATTTAAGCTACTAACAAATATAATAACAACATGAAAAGAAAATATAGAAAAATACTATTTATTAGCTTCTTTTTATTCTTTTTTATTGTTGCTCCTATTCTCACTTTTCGCTCACAAGGCTACAGAATAGATTTTGAAAACAAAAGAATAATTCAAACTGGAGGTCTTTATTTCAAAATTAATCCTAAAGAAGCAAGTGTTTATTTAAATAATGAATTTGTTAAAAAAACAGATTTCCTTTTTAATTCAATTTTAATAGAAAACCTGTTACCGCAAGAATACAACGTAAAAATAAAGAAAAAAGACTACATTACTTGGGAAAAAAATCTTACCGTTAAAGAAAAACAGGTTACTGAAGCAGCCGGAATAACTCTTTTTCCTCAAGAATTTAATTTTAAATCAATCTCTAATGAAGTAGAAGATTTCTGGATTTCACCAAGCGAAGAAAAGATAATCTGGAAAGAAGTAGAAAATAATAATTGGAGCTTAAAACTTTATAATTTTAATAAAGAACTACAAAGTCACTTAATAAGCGAAAAAGATATTTCTAGAAGAAAGGTTGATCTAATAAATTTAACTTTTTCTCAAGACGGAGAAAAAATTTATTTAAAAGTAATTACTGCCGAACAACTCAAAACCTTTAGTTTAAATATAGATAAAGGTCCTTCTACTCTAAAAGAAGAAAAACAGCCTCAATTAAAATCAGAGATTATAACCCATCAATCTTTTAATAATCAAAATTACTATTTAACTAGTTCTGGCTACTTATATAAAACAAAAGAAGACTTAAATAGCACTTCAATTACCGATAAAGAAGTAATCAACAAAACCCCCTTTCCTGTCAAAGCAGAAACTCCTTATCATTTATTTATTTTTCCTGAATTTATTTTTCTAAAAGAGGGGAATATCGTTTATCTTTTCAATCAAGGAACAAAAGAATTTGAAAGATTAGAAGAACAAATTAAGAACTTTAAATTATCTCCCGACTCTAAAACAATTGCTTATTACATTAACTCTGAAATCTGGATTTTACCTATAAAAGAAACAAAAATATATGAAGCCAAAGAAAAAGTATTTCTAGTAAGATTTTCTGAATCAATCCAAAATATTTTTTGGATTAATTCAAATTATTTAGCTTTTAATACAAAAAATAAGGTCAAAATTACAGAAATAGATACAAGAGATCAATTAAATATTATCGATGTTGGAGAATTTCAATCTTCAGAAATCTTTTGGAGTCCAATTACTGAAAGATTATATGTCTTAACTGATAAGAATCTTCAACAATCAATAAAATTATTACCTTAATTTAAAAAGCCCTTCCAAAAAGGGCTTCTTCTTTTACAATAAAAATTAAAAACTATCTCTTGCTCCATTGTGGAGACTTTCTTGCTCGTTTCTTACCAAATTTCTTTCTTTCCCTCATCCTTGAATCTCTGGTTAAATAACCAGCTTTTTTTAATTTATTTTTAAATTCAGGTTTATAAATGATAAGAGCTCTTGCTGTTCCGTGACGGATTGCTTCCGCTTGTCCAGAAAGCCCTCCTCCTCGAGCAACAATTGAAACTTTTACTTTTCCATCAAGATTCATTTCTTTCAAAGAAGCTAAAGCTGTCTCTCTTTGAAATTTAGTTGAAAAATAATCCTTTAAAGGCTTGTCATTAACTATAAACTTACCTTTTTTCTTAGGCCAAATTCTAACCCTTGCTACTGAAGTTTTTCTTCTTCCTTCTGCTTCATAATACCAATCCTTCCCCTTCTTTTCGGTTTTCTTTTTTTCTTTTTTCTTCTTTTTTGTTTTCTTTTCTTCTTTTGCCATAATAAATTATTCAAACTTTAACCTTTTAATCTGAACCTTTCTTGTTCTATTTTTAGGTAACATCCCATAAACAGCCTTTTTAAAAACCTTGGCTGGATTCTTTTCAAACATCTCCTTAAAAGACTTTTCTTTAATGCCGCCAATGTATCCAGTATGATGATGATATTTCTTTTTATCTGCTTTTTTTCCAGTAACCACAATTTTATCAACATTTTTTATAACAACTATATCGCCCATATCTTTACGCTTAACAAAATCAACCTTATGTTTCCCACGCAAAAGAGTAGCTACTTTTGTAGCCAACCTACCTAAAATTTCACCTTTTGCATCTATAATGTGTGTTTCTCTTTTCATTTTAAACTAATTCTACTATAGCCATTTTAGCACCATCGCTTTTTCTTGGTTCTAATTTTAAAATCCTCGTATAACCACCGTTTCTATTTTTATAACGAGGGCCAATTTTTTCCATTAATTTTTTAACAACCACAGGATCAAAAAATTTAGCTAAAGACCTTCGGGCAGCCAAGTCACCTTTTTTAGCTTTTGTAATCTGTTTTTCAGCAAACTTTCTAAATTCTTTAGCTTTTGCCTCCGTAGTCTTAATTTTTTCTTTCAGAAATAATTCTCTTGCCAAAGAACGAATAAGAGCTTTTCTTTGGTTAGATTTCCGACTAAGAGTTCTTTTCTTTTTTCTTTTCTTCATCTTATTCTTCTTTTTCTTTTAAGCTAACATCTAATTCTTTTAAAGCCTTATCAACCTTTTTTAATCTTCCTGGACCCATTCCATCAATATCTAAAAGACTTTCTCTTGTTCTGCGTAATAAACCAGCAATTGTTTTGATATTATCATCTCGAAGCAAATTAATAGTTTTAGTTGGTAAATCTAAATCTTCAATCTTAATCTTTTTTACTTTCTTCTTCTTTTTTGGCTTTTCTTCTTTTTCTTCCTCCTCTTCTTCCTCTTCCTCCTCTTCTTCTTTTTCCTCTTCGACTCCATATTCGTCATGAATTAATTCAAAATGTTGAAGTAATATCTTTGAGCCCCGTCCTAAAGCTTCTTCCGGAGTAATAGTTCCATCAGTTTCAATTTCTAAAAATAATCTATCAAAATCAGTTCTTTCACCCACCCTCATATCTTCAGATCTAAAAGTAACTTTTTTAATTGGACTAAAGATAGCATCTATTAAAATAACACCGATTTCGATATTCTCTTCTTTTTTCTTATCTTTGGTTTGATAACCAATCCCCTTTTCAACCTTAATTTCCATTTTCAGCTTAGCTTTTTTATCAGTTAAAGTAGCAATATGAACATCTTTATTAACTAATTCCAGCTGACTTGAAATTTTGAGATCTTTACCAGTAACTTCTTTTTTTCCTTTTACATCCAAGGTTGCTTTTTGAGGCTTATCAGAAAACATCTTAAATCTTAATTTTTTTAAATTAAGAATAATATTAATCACATCCTCTAAAACACCAGAAATAGTTGAAAATTCATGAGAAACTCCGTCAATCTTAACTTGAGTTACAGCTGCTCCACCCAAAGAAGAAAGTAAAACTCTTCTAAGAGCATTGCCAAGAGTTACTCCGTAACCAGGATAAAGCTCACTTATTTCAAAAATAGCTTTATTACCATCTTCTTCGACAATTTTAGGTTTTTTAGACAAAGGAATCATATATTTTTTAAAATTATTATCTTGAGTAAAACTCAAAGATAGCTTGTATATTAACAGGAGGAGACACCTCCTCTAAAGTTGGTATATGAATTATTTTCCCTTCCATTTTCTTTAAATCAAAATGAACCCAAGGAACTTTTTCGCTCTTCATTCTTTTCTTAAAGCTCTTAATAACTTTTTTCTTAGTTTTTTGAGGTCTAAGAGAAACAACTTGTTCCTCCTTTAAATGATAAGAAGGAATATCGACTGGATTTCCGTCAACTAAAAAGAAACCGTGAGAAACTAATTGCCTTGCCTGACTTCTAGAAAGACCAAATCCTAATCTATAAACAAAACTATCAAGACGAGTTTCCAATAAATTTATTAATCTATCAGAAGCATTTTCAGTTTTTTCTTTAAAAACTCTAGTAATGTATTTTCTAAGCTGGGCTTCTCTTAACCCATAAATATTTTTCAACTTCTGTTTTTCGTTTAACTGCTTAGCATATTCAGACGGACGTCCTTTTCGTCTAGTTCCTTTTTGACCGGGTGGATATGGTTTTTTAACCATTGCACAATTTTGAGAATAACAACGATCCCCTTTTAAAAAGAGTTTTTCTCCTAACCTCCGACAAATTTTACACTTTGGTTTTAACATAATTTAAATAAAAAATTCCTTATACCCTTCTTGGTTTTTTAGCTCGACAACCATTATGTGGGATTGGAGTAATATCTTTAACAGAAACAATAGTCAAGCCATTAGCAGCTAATCCTTTAAGAGCAGAAACTCTTCCCGCTCCTATTCCTTTAACAACAACGTCAAGCTTCTTAATTTTTGCTTTTTTAACCGCATAAGCCATTGCTTCAGCTACTTTTGTGGCGGCAAAAGAGGTTCCTTTTTTAGTTCCTTTAAATCCTAGTTTTCCAGCTGAAGTCCAAAACAAAGCGTTACCAGCCATATCTGTTAAAGTCATAATAATATTATTGTAGCTACAAGTAAGATGAATCTTACCTTCTTTTATTCTAGCAGCGGTATTTAAATTTAAATCTTCCTTAACAGAAGATTCAACTTTTTTTCTTTCCTTTAATAATTCTTCTTTACTTTTGGTAACAATATGTTTCTTGCCCATACTTTAATATTTTATTTTGGATTTGGAGCTTGCTTTCTCCCTGATCCAACAGTTCTTCTAACATTACCTCTAACAGTTCGACTATTTGTTTTTGTTCTTTGTCCTCTAACTGGCAAACCTTTCTTGTGCCTTATTCCTCTCCAACAATCAATATCCTTTAATCTTTTAATTGAATTAATAACTTCTCTTTTTAATTCACCCTCAACTGTAAAATCCTTTTCTATAATTTTCTTTAAGCGATTAATTTCTTCAGAATTCAAATCTTTAGCTTCAGTAGCAGGATCAATATTAGCTGTTTCTAAAATATCTTTACTTGAAGAAAGACCTATTCCGTAAATATAGGTTAAAGCTACTTCTATTTTCTTGTCTTTTGGTATATTAACTCCGCTAATTCTTGGCATTATCCTTGTCTTTGTTTATGTTTAGGGTTTTTCTTACAAATAACATAGACTCGTCCCTTTCTACGGACGATTTGACAATGTCTACATATTTTTTTAACAGATGATTTAACTCTCATAATTTTTTATGTTTTTCTATAAATTATCCTTCCTTTACTTTTATCATAAGGGCTTATTTCTAAAGTTACCTTATCGCCAGGTAAAACATTAATCCTATACATTCTTAATTTCCCAGCTAAATAAGCTAAAACTTCTTTACCATCCTCAAGTTCAACTTTGAACTTACCATCTGGTAAAGCTTCTATAACTTGCCCTGTTTTTTTTATCTTTTTCTCTTTATTCACTAATGGTTAAAATTTAACAAAAATATTAAAGATAGTCAACTTAATTTTAACTAATTAAGGGATAAATAACTTCTATCCTCTCTTTTTCTTTCGGAACAGTATTGACCCAAAATGGCCAAAAATTTATCTCAGCATCAGTAATTTCATTTTGATTTTCTAAAAGAAACTCTGTTTCAGAAGCTTGCTTACCTTTTAACTGATCTTTTAAAAAATCAATATCAATTTGAGGATAAGTTTCTGTTTCTACAGTAAAATTAACAGAAAGAGTTTCATTCTCCCAATCAACATTTTCTAAATTATAATCTATTTTTAAACTATCTTCATACAATAAACTATTCTTTGGAATCTGGGACTCAACATAATTTCTAACTAAGTCTCTAGCTATTTCTGATTCAAAAGAAATTACTTTAGATTTCCCCTTAACAGTAAAATCAAAATTATTTACAATTTCCTCTTCTTCATTAGAAGAAAAACGTTCCAAAATAACCTCCTTAAAAGCATCATCTAAAATTACATATTCATCCTCTATCTTACTTCGAAGAAGTTTTGTAGCCTCTTGTTTAACTTTAGCAACTAAAACATCTTCAGCGCTTTCTAAATCATTACTTGTAATCTTACCGAGTTCCCCTCCTCCTTCCATTGGCTGAAAAGACTCACCATAAAAATTAGTATAACGATCAGTTCCCCTATAAACATAAATCGAGAAAGAAGAAGGTTCTATATTATATTCTTCGCCAGATTCAACAGCAACAACCGGAACATCAACATGGCTCGGAATTATTTTATCATTCTGAATTTCAGCCCCTGGAACAACAATTTTCTCTTTAGATTTAAAGATCTTTCCACCTTCAGAAACAAATCTTGTCCCTGCCAACCAAGTTTCTGTTCTTGTTGTATAGGCATTATAAAGCCTAATCACTCCTTCTGCTTTTCTTTTAGTAGTACCCGTAACAGGAAATTCATCAGTTATTTCCACTTCCTCTTCAAAAACTCGACCCGAAACTATATTCTCTTCATAATCATTTTCTAAAACACCAGTATCTACAGTAAAATTAGAATCAAGATTAAAAGTTTGCGTTTTAGGCCAAATCTTAATCTCCGATTTAGACATTTCAAAAGTAACAAATAAGCCTAAACCTAAAGCCACCAAGAACAAGAAAATTCCCCAATTGAACTTAAAAGAAAACTTCTTTTTGGATTTTTCTTTTCTTGATTCTTTAATTTCTTTGTTATTTTTAGGTGGGGTAATATCCCAAAACTTTTTCATAATTTTATTCTAATACAGCTCTTATCCTTCTAACTCCTGCGCTAGAAGATTTTTCTTTAATAATTTTAAAACGGCCCAGTTCCTTAGTATTTTCCACATGCGGACCAGCACAAATCTCTTTAGAAAAATTACCAACCGAATAAACACTAACTTTGTCCGGATATTTATCTTTGAATAAGGCCAGGGCACCTGAATTTAAAGCTTTTTCTAATTCCATTTCTTTTTCTTTTACTGCTAACCCCTCTTTTATCTTTTGATTAACTAAATCCTCTACTTTTTTTAATTCTTTATCAGTCATTGGTTTGGAATGACTAAAATCAAATCTTAACCTTTTAGGATTAATATTTGATCCCTTCTGTTCAACATGATCTCCTAAAACCTCTCTTAAAGATTGATGTAACAAGTGAGTAGCAGTATGTAATTTGGTAGATTCATAATTAGCATCCTTTCCTACTCCACCGAATTTCTTTTCTGCCCCAACTCTTGAAACTTTTTGGTGTTCTTTTTTTGCCTTCTTCCAGCTCTCCTCCTTTATAAATTTTACCCCCTCTTCTTGAGCAATTTCTTTAATCATTTCCAAAGGTAGTCCATACGTCTTATAAATATCATAAGCTTCAGCCCCAGTAATAGAACCTTTTTTTTCAAAAATAGAGTGAACTTCTTTTTCCCCCCTTTCTAAAGTTTTAGAAAACTTCTGTTCTTCCTTTTTAATTACTTTAAATATATCCTCTCTTCTCTTTTCTAATAAAGGATAAAACTCTTTATACTTTTCAATTATTTCTTTAGCTAAATCAATTAAAAAATCACCCTCTAAATCAATTTGTTTTCCAAATCTAATCATTCTTCTTAATAATCTTCTTAAAATATAACCCTGGCCCTCATTAGAAGGAATTATTCCTTCCGAGGCTAAAAAAACAACTCCTCTTATATGATCAGCTAAAATTCTAAAAATCCTCTTTTCTTTATTATAATCCTTACTAGAAAGAGATTCAATTTTATCAATAACAGAAGAAAACAAATCAGTTTTATAAACAGAAGGCTTGCCTTGTAAAATACTTAACATTCTTTCTAGTCCCATACCAGTATCAACATTTTTTTGTTTTAAAAGCCTATAAGAACCGCCCCTCTCTCTATAATATTGCATAAAAACTAAATTCCAAATTTCAAGAAAACGATCACATTTTTCACAATTAGGCCCACAATCTTGACCACCACAACCAAATTCTTCCCCTTTATCATAAAAAATCTCAGTTGAGGGACCACAAGGTCCAGTATTTCCTACTGGTCCCCAAAAATTATCATCTTCAAATTCAGTAATCTTTTCTTCCGGAAAACCATGTTTCATCCAAATCTCTTTAGCCTTAATATCTTTTTCTATTTCGTCATTTCCTTTAAAAATAGTAATTGATAATTTGTTTTTATCTATTTTTAAAACATTAAGCAAAAAATCAACAGCATAATTAATAGCTCCTTCTTTAAAATAACCTCCTTTCTTTTCTCCAATAGACCAATTACCCAACATTTCAAAAAAAGTATGATGTGTCTCATCACCCACTTCTTCAATATCATCAGATCTAAAACATTTTTGACAAGAAGCTAACTTATTATTCTCAAAATCTTCAAAAACATCTTTTTCTCCAGCCAAATGTAAAGTAAACTGCTGCATTCCAGCTGTAGTAAATAAAACAGAAGAATTAATTGGCTTAAGTGAAGAAGAAGGAACAATATTATGTTCATTCTTTTTAAAATAATTTAAATAATGATTTCTTAATTTTCTATACTTCATTTTAAGCTCTTTACTGTTTCAATTATCTTAACAAATTCTTTAGAATCCAAAGAAGCGCCACCAACCAAAACACCATTAAATTTATCTTCTCCAACAAAATCTAAAACATTACTACTATTAACACTTCCTCCATACAAAACAATTTGTTTTTCTTTAAAAGTATTTTGAATTTCTGAATTCATCTTTTTTGCTTTTTCTGGATTATAAGGTTTACCAGTCCCAATTGCAGAAATTGGTTCAAAAGCAATTATTACTTTGCTTTTATCTTCTATATTCTTCAAGCCAGTTTCTAATTGAGAAATTTTATCAATACATAAAATAGGAATTAAACTTTCCTCTAAACAAAGACTAATTTTCTTTTGAATAACTTCACCCTCTTCTTTAAATAATCTTCTTCTTTCCGAATGACCAATAATAACATATTTACAATTCAAGTCTTTCAACATTAAAACAGAAACTTCTCCGGTAAAAGAACCTCCTTTTTCCCAAAAACAATTTTGAGCTCCTAAATCAAAATTTAATTGATGATTTAGGTTGTTTACAGTTTTAGGTATAAAAACAAAAGGAGGACAAATTATAACTTGAACTTTTTCACTCCTTTCAAAATGATCATTCACTCCATTTAAAAATTTCCTAGCTCTTTTTAGTGTCTTAGGATTACATTTCCAATTCCCTACAACAAATAACTGCTTCATACAAATTTCCTTAAATGCTTAGCAGCTTCTTCCGGTTCAATGACCGAAATTTCCATTTGAGTTCCTAACTCGAAACCAGCCAACTGTCCTGTTTTAGGGGCTATAGTTAAATGCCAGTGGTAAAAAGAATAATCTTTTCCGTCACAAGGAGCAGTATGTAACCAAAAGTTGTAAGGAGGATCAGATAATCCTTCATTCAAAGATCGAGAAACTTTTTGAGCAACATCAGCCAAAGCCTTCTTTTCTTCTTCCGTCATCTCTTCAAAATTAGATAAATGTTCTTTAGGAGTAATAATTACTTGGAAAGCAGCTTTTGAAGCAAAAGGGCAAAGAGCCAAAAAAGAATCATTTTCATAAACAATTCTCTTTTTAATTTTCATTTCCCATTTAATCATTTCACAATAAGGACACTTTCCTTCTTCCTCATAATATTTCCCTGCATTAACAAGAGCACTTTTCAAATCAACATCAATCAATGGAGTAGTAATAATTTGTAAATGAGGATGGGGCTGAGAAGCACCTGCTTCTAAACCATAATTCTGAAAAATAGAAATATAATTTACAAAAGGTTTTTCCATTAAGTCTAAATATCTTTGCTGACAAGAATCTATTAAAAATTCAAATTCCTTTAAGCTAAAATCAGGCATATTCTTTTTGTGATCTTTAGGGATCACCAATTCACAATGACCAACTGCATCTATTTTCTCATAAAATTCACCTTCTTTTTCTCTATTTAAAGTATCACTAGGTAATAAAGCCGGATAAAGGTTAGGAATAACTACTAATGACCAATCATCAGGAATTCCTTTCTCTAAAGGAACCCTTCCTTTTTTATCATAGATTAAAAGAGGATCTTTTTGTGTTTTAATATTACAAAAAGGACAATCTTTTTCTTTCATTTTAGACTTCTTCCTTTTTTGTTTTGAAAAAGCCTTAGGTTTTTTTGCTCTTCCCTTAGCAATAATAACCCAATCATGAGAAATCAAATCCTTTCTTAATTCTGAAGGAAATTCCTTGTTATTCTTCTTTTTGGTCATAAATTCCTTTAATTATATTTAATCTTATTTTTAATAAGTCTAAACCCATTTTAATCATATTATCAAAACCAACTGTACTACCAGCTTCATCATACCAAGTAACAGGTACTTCTTTTATTTTAAAACCCATTTTCTTAGCAATAATTAATAATTCAACATCAAAAGCAAAACCATCAATTTTACATAAAGGAACTACCTTTTCAGCACATTCTTTAGTAAACCCTTTAAAGCCACATTGAGTATCCCAAATACCCCATAAACCACTAAGAAGCTGAACCATTAAATTGAAAATATCTCCTACTCTTTCCCTCCACCAGCTTTGACGAACAGGTATTTCTGCCCCTTCAATATCTCTAGAACCAATCACTAAATCATATCCTTTCTTAAAATAAGGAAACATTTTTTCTACATGGTCTACCGAAGTAGAATTATCAGCATCCATGAAAACTCTATACTTCCCTTCACTTTCTAACAATCCCTGTTTAACAACATAACCTTTACCATGATTTTCTTTATTATCTATTAATCTCAAGTTATCAATTTCTTCCATTAAATTATTTACAACTTGAGCTGTATTATCCTTAGAACCATCATTAACAACAATAATCTCCGAATTATAAGATTGTTTTTTCAAATAATTTGAAATCTTTTTTAAAGTTTCAGGAATTCTTTTTTCTTCATTATAGGCTGGTATTACAACCGAAAGATTTATTTTTTTCATCTTTAATTTTTAATTATTTTTAGTTATATTTTCTATTTTAATAATCTTAATAACTTAGTTTTATTTTACTATAAAAAATAGTTTTTATCCAAATTATTATTAAAATAAAAAGTAATTTAGATAAAAATAAATCTAAATTACAAAAAACACCAAAAAAGAGCAGAGAAAATTACTAAATTAGAACCTTATAAAAAAGAAAATTCAAATAAAATAAACCCTCAATGAATCTCATCTACATAATTGCCTTCTATCCCAATCAATATGCTCTTCTGATACATAACAATGATCCAAACAACAATAACAGTACGGTGCATTATCATCAACTACTGTGCCATCGCCCGCTTCACAGCCTCCGTAAGTCTCTCCTGGTTCGCAGTACCAATCAAAGCTATTATTAGCACAACCAGGCACATTTGTTTCTGTCCCACCCTGTGTTGCGTCTGACATCCATCCTTTTCCAGCAGAGCAGTCGCTACCATAGGCTGGAGGACAATAATTATATCCTTTTGCCGTCCACCGATGGTCTATAGACCCATTACAATTCAAATCCCAGTTACCACCACAATTAGAAGAACGATAAGAGGTGCCTGTATAAGCATGACTACAACTCTCAACATCTCCTGGCCAATTGTTGCGTAGTGTATCTGATTCATCCTTCGAAGCAGTTGGGGCAAACATATCATAATTAGGGTTTTCTCCATCTAAATAGTAAACATCATAATTACTTCCTGATACGTAATTAGTACTAGTTATTATACAAAGATCAGTTGATCCTTTTGTTATTCGCCAACCTCCTGTCCTTGATCCAGAAGCCTTCGCTGCAAAAACATTTATAAAGCCAAAAAAAGAAATCATTAACAAAACACCAAATATTGAAAAAAAGTAAGTAGTTTTATTATTCATATTTTAATAATTTTTTATTTTTCTATTAATAATCCGTCTCCCTGAATTTTTGGTTCTGAAGGTTCTCCTTCCCATTTACCATTCATAACTATTTCTTTAAGCTCTTCTATATCAGAATTATTAATTATATAAATACAAGACTCTCCTTTAAAATAAATCCTGGGTTCTGTTTCTCTTTCAATTATAACAGAATCATAACCAGGAATATCAATATCTTCTACTTTAACATCTGGTTGATTAACAGCCATTAATAATTTCTCTACCCATGTTTTAAGATTTACATCATCTGAAATTTCATTTTCAAATTTTGTAATTCTAAGTAATTCATCGGAATCCTGTCTAAAGATGAAGGTTGAAAAAAGAATATATTGCTCAAAACCATGAGGTCCCTCATACACAATTCTCTCTACTCCTTCCCAGTCTTTTGGCAAAACAAAACTATAATTACCAAATTCGCTTGATAAAAACAAATCCCCATTTTCACGCGGAGTTACCGTTATTTCTTCAGGATTATTTTTTTGAGAAATATTATAAACATTTTCGTCTTCAGACTCTTCCTGATTATTAATCACCTCTTGCAGAGATTCTTCATCTTCATCTTTAACCCCCCTTAAATCTAAAACAAAATTACTAATCTCATTCTGATATTTCCAAGAAAAATAACCTATTGTAGAGAAAATAATAACTATTATTAAGAGAGCGCCAATTTGTTTTTTATTTAACATATTTCAAATATTTTCAATTTTCTTTATTAAATAATTATACCAAAAAAACAAAAAAAGGGAAATTATATTCCCCTTTCTATATTTTTTCCATTATTATTCATTAAAAACTTAATTAAGTTTAGTAACAACTTCAGCCTTACCATCCACAATAGCAATTAAATGCTCAAAATGAGCAGACAAACTACCATCTTTGGTTATAAAAGAACCATTTTCAGCTTGTTCTATTTCTCCGCTTCCTATCGTCAACATTGGTTCTAAACAAAAAGTCATTCCTTCTTTAATTTTTTCTCCAGAACGTCTAACTCCGTAATTTAAAATCTCCGGATCTTCATGTAAACCTATTCCAATTCCATGACCACATAAATTTTTAGCCACCCCATATCCCTGCCCTTCAGCATATCTTTGAATAGTATTAGAAACATCACCAAAAGTATTCCCTACTTTTGATTTTTTAATTCCTCTTTTTAAAGCTTTTTTAGTACATTTAATTAATCTTCTGGCTTTATGACTTATTTCCCCAACCGGCAAAGTAATAGCCATATCAGAATAATAACCATCTAAGATTACTCCTCCATCAATAGAAACAATATCTCCTTTTTTTAACTTTCTTTCTGAAGGAATTCCGTGAACAATTTCCTCGTTTATTGAAATACACAAAGTAGCAGGAAAATCATTATAACCTTTAAAAGCAGGCTTTCCGCCTGCTTCAAGAATAAAATCTTCTGCAAAATTATCTAAAACTTTAGTTACAACTCCTGGTTCAACCAAGTCAGGCATTTTTTTCATTACTCCTACTAAAATAGAAGCTGATTTTCTGATCTTTTCAATTTCTTCAGGAGTCTTAATAACAATCATTTAATAGTTTTTAAAACCTCTTCAAAAACATCTTCAATACTTTGTTCGCCTTCAACTCTAATTAATTTACCTTCTTCTTTAAAAGAATCAATAACTGGTTGAACGTCTGTTTTAAACCATCCTAGTCTGGTTTTTACCCCTTCAACATCATCATCTTCTCTGGTCATCAATTCACCACCACAATAAGGACATTTTTCCATTTCCTTAAATTCACCAACATAAGGAATTGTTTTTCCACATTTCTGACAAGTTCTTCTTTTAGTTAAACGATTAATTGCTTCTTCTTCTGAAATATCAACTAAAAGAACTCTTGTGTCCTCAGCCCATTCATACCAATTTAAAGACTTTTCAATTAAGGTTTTTTCTAAAAGACTTCTTGGACTTCCATCAATAACCAAACCCTTAATATTTTCATTCTTAAATTCTTCAAACTTATCTATCCATAATTTAGCAATAACCGGAGTAGGAACTCTATTCCCCCCATCAATAACTTCACCAATCTTATTCCCAGTAAAATCACCTTTCTTTTTACGAGCTCTCAATAAATCACCACTTCCTAAATATTCATAACCAAGCTTTTCAACTAAAAGTTTAGCCTGAGTTCCTTTACCCGAACCTGGTAAACCCAACAAAACAATTACTTTTTCCATAAATTTATTTAAAATGTTTCATAATTTCTCATTTCTAATTGAGATTCAATTTCATTCTTGAAGTCCAAAACTACAGACACAAGAATAATAATTGATGTTCCCCCAATTAAAAAGTCAAAAGCAGTAATTCCGGTTACTGCCTGAACCAAAGTAGGCATAATAGCAATCAAAGATAAGAATAAAGCTCCAAAAGGTAAAACTCTATTTAAAATAAATTCTAAATGTTTAGCCGTTTCTTTACCTGGTCTAATACCAGGAATAAAACCACCCATTTGTTTTAAATTTTCAGAAATAGATTCTGGATCAAAAGTAATTAAAGTATAGAAATAAGTAAATAAGAAAATTAAAACAAAATACATTGACTTATTAATCCAAGGATTATTAAAGAAATCAGCCATTGTTTGAGAAGCAGTTCCTAAAACTCCCTCCCTATTGCTTAATAAGCTAGCAATCATTGAAGGAAAAGTTAAAACCGATAAAGCAAAAATAATAGGAATAACTCCAGCCGGATTAACACTAATTGGTAAATAAGTAGAAGCTCCTCCCCTAACAGTTCTCCCTCTTACTCTTTTAGCATAAGAAACAGGAACATTTCTCCTGGCCTCATTAACTACTACGACAGCAGTAATAACTACCATACTAGCTATAAAGAAAATAATATAAGAAACTAATTGATCAACAGTAAATCCAGCAATTAACTGACCAACATTTCTAGGAAAATCAGCAATAATACCAGCAAAAATTAAAAGTGAAACTCCATTACCAATTCCCTTTTCAGAAATTAATTCTCCCAACCACATCAAAACAATACTTCCTGTTGTTATTGTTACAATCGTACTAAGCGTTTCCAAAAAAACTAGTTCTCCGATAATCTCCTGTCTTTTTAATAAAGAAAGCATAGCAAAAGATTGTAATAAAGCTAAAGGAACAGCTGCCACTCTCCCTATCTGCTCAAATTTTCTTTTACCTTCCTCTCCCTGTTCTTTATACATTTCTTCCAATTTAGGAAAAATCATAGTTAATAATTGAAGAATAATAGTAGCGGTAATATAAGGACCAACACCCAACATAACAATAGAAAGTTTTTCTAAAGCTCCTCCCGTAAAAATATTCATCAATCCTAAAACTTCATATTGTTCAAACAAAACTTTTAACCCCTCGGTATCAACTCCAGGAATAGGAATATTAGCCATTATTCTAAAAACGGCAAAAACACCTAAAACAAATAAGATTTTATTCCTTAGGTCTTTTATTTTAAAAACTCGACTGATTCTTTCAAAAGCCATAATTACTGAATTTTACCTTTTGCTTTTTTAATCTTCTCCTCAGCACTTTCAGAAAACTGACAATCTTTAACTGTTAATTTCTTAGTTAATCTTCCTACTCCTAATATTTTAACTTTAAAGTCTTCTCCTTTACGAGCATCAACTAATCCTTTTTCTCTCAAAGTTTCAGGAGAAACAATATCTCCTTCTTCAAAATAACGTTCTAAATCCTTTATATTAACAGTATAAGGTTTTTTCTTTACCGGTTTAAATTGATAACCTCTTAGCTTATGATATTTTTTAAATAATTCTCTAATCCGAGGAGCATGTTTTCTGGTTCCCGCTCTTTCTCCTTGTCCTTTTACACCTTTCCCTGCATAGGTATCACCCCGACCTAGTCTTTTAGGTTTTTTTGGTTTATGTTTTGGTTGTAATTGATGTAATTGCATATTTATTTCTTAGATTCTTTCTTCTTTTTAACTTTCTTTTTCTTTACTACTTTTTCTTTTGGCTTTCTTAACTTCTTAAAAGCTTTAATAACTGCCCGAGCGTTATTTAATTTATTACTAGTCCCTCCTAAAACTTTAGAAGAAATATCTTCTATTCCAACTAAGTTACACATTATTCTAACTGTTCCTCCAGCCACTAATCCTCTTTTCTTTCTTTGAGGTTTTAATAAAACCCTGGCTGCACTATACTTAGCTTCTACTTGATGAGGAATAGTTCCGTCAACAATTGGTACTTCAATCATATTCTTTTCTGCTTTTCTGCTTGCCTTTCCAATTCCCTTAGCCACATCAGAACCAGAAGCCACCCCAACTCCAATCTTACCATTATGATCTCCTAAAACCATAACTGCTCTAAAACTTAATCTTCTACCCCCTTCTCTAGTATGAGCTACTCTGGCCAAATCTAAAAGTTTGGAATCATATTTCCTTTTTTTCCTTTTATTGTATTTTTTCTTTTTTCTCCCTTTTTTTGCCATAATTAAAATTCTAATCCACCGGAACGAGCTCCTTCAGCTAGAGCTTTAACTCTTCCGTGGTATTTATAACCTGCTCTGTCAAAAACAACTTCTTTAATTTTTAACTTCTTTCCTCTTTTAGCAATTAATTCACCAACTGAATAAGCTTTAGCCTGTTTCGCAGATAAATCTTTCTTTTTAGAAGCCTTAACTTCAATATCATTAGCAGAAGCTAAAGTTTTTCCAGTTTCATCGTTAACTAATTGAGCATAAATATGACGATTAGAGCGGAAAATACAAAGTCTTGGTCGATCCTTAGTTCCGTTAATTCGTCCTCTAATCTTTCTATGCCTCTTTTTCCTATTTTCAATTTTCTTTTTTCTATTACTCATAATAAATTATTAAATTCCCATTGCTCCCTCCTCAGCTACTCTCTTACCAACCTTTCTTCTAACTTCCTCACCAAGATATCTAATTCCTTTCCCCTTATAAGGTTCAGGAGGTTTAACTTTTCTAATTTGAGCAGCTCGCAAACCAACCTTTTGTTTATCAATTCCAGAGACAGTAATAATGTTTCCTTTAACTTCCATTTTAACTCCTTCCATTGGTTCAATTTCAACCGGATGACTAAAACCAACTAATAAAACTAACTTATCACCTTTCATATTAGCCTTGTAGCCCAATCCCTGAATCTTTAATTTCTTTTCATAACCCTCAACTACTCCTTCTATCATGTTAGCTATTAAAGCCCTGCTTAACCCCCAATAAGCACCAGTCTTTTTATCACTACTATTAGGAGAAACAATGACTTCATTGTCTTTTTTCTCAACTTTAACCTCAGGTCGAACTTCCTTTGAAAGTTCGCCTTTTGGTCCTTTAACTGTCACTTTCCTATCTTCCACCTTGACTTCAACTCCAGATGGAATACTAATTGGTTTTTTACCTACTCTACTCATAATTTATTACCATATTTTACATAATAATTCTCCTCCCAAATTTTTTCTTTTTGCTTCCTGGCCAGTCATTACTCCTTGGGAAGTAGAAATAATCATAATTCCAAATCCTCCTCTCACTCTCCTAATTCGTTGATTATTAATATAAATTCTTTGACCTTGTTTAGAAACTTTCTTTAAACCTCGAATAAAAGGTTTACCATCCTTATACTCTATCTCTACTTCAATCGTTTTCTTTAATTTTCTTCCTTTTTTCTTTAAATCTTTAATAAAACCTTTTCTTTTTAAAACTTTCAAAACATCCCATACCAAAGAGGAAAAGGGAATTCTAACCTTCTCTTTTGAAACTGCTTGTCCATTCCTGATTAAAGTTAAAGCGTTTGCTACAGTATCCATATTTACCAACTACTTTTAGTTACGCCTGGTATTTGACCTTTATTGGCTAACTCACGAAAACAAATTCGACATAAGCCAAATTTTCTCATAAAGGCTCTTCTTCTTCCACACCTAAAACAGCGATCATTTTTTCTGCTCTTAAATTTCGGCTCTCTTTTTGCTTTTGCTATGCGTGATTTTTTTGCCATTTTATTCTTCTTTATCTTTTTTAAATGGAAAACCCATTAATCTTAATAATTCTAAACCCTTTTCCTGGTCATAAGTCGTAGTTACTATTGTTATCTCCATTCCAAACGAACGCCATACTTCTTCCGGTAAAATTTCAGGAAAAGAAACCTGTTCCTTAATTCCAATAGTTAAGTTGCCCTCTTTATCAACGGAACTTAATTCTAAACCTTCAAAATCTCTTGTTCTAGGTAAAACAACATGAATTAGTCTTATCAAAAAATCTCTCATTTTTTGTTCTCTTAAAACAACCTTTAATCCAGCGAGCATTCCTTTGCGGATTTTAAATCCAGAAATAGATTTCTTGACCTTAGTAACAATTGGCTTTTGACCAGTAATTTTAGCTAAATCCTGAGAAATAGACTCAACTGCTTTTTTAGTTTGACCAGAACTCATTTCTGCAATCATTTTTCCAATTCCGACATTAACTACAACCTTACTTATTTTTGGCACAGCCATTTCACTTGTCAAGTCAAACTTTTTCTTCATTTCCGGGATAACTTCCTTTTTATATTTTTTCTTTAAAGATATCATAGTTTTTTATCACATTTTTTACAAATACGATACTTGTCGCCTTTTTTATCAAAATCATAACCAACTCTAGTTTTCTTTTTACAATGAGGACAAATCATAGCTACATTAGAAATATCCATTTTAGCTGGCATTTGAACAATCTGTCCTTTTTCACCTCTTTTTTGAGGTCTCTGATGCTTTTTAATCAAGTTGGCACCTTCAACAATCACTTTTCCTTCTTTAGGAAAAGACTTTAAAACCTTTCCAGTCTTGTTTCTATCTTTACCAGTCGTTATTAAAACTTTGTCTCCTTTTTTAATCTTCATACTATTTCATTAGCTAAAGCTGCTACTTCATAAAAACCTTTTTGCTTAATTTCTCGAGCAATAGGGCCAATAATTCTTCCCCCTTTAGGTTTATTGTTTTTTTCTAAGATAACACAACCATTATCACTAAACCTAATGTAGGAACCATTCTTTCTGCGATATTCTTTCTTTTGTCGAACAATTAAAGCCCTCACTACATCATGAGTTTTAACATCTTTTCGAGGCATTGCCTTTTTAACAGCTCCAATAATGATATCCCCCAAACGAGCATATCTTTTTCTAGTACTGCCAAGAACGTGAATGCATTCAATTTCTTTAGCACCACTATTATCAACAACTTTTAATCTGGTTCCTAATTGAATCATAATTTATAAATTACTCTCCATTTTTTATCTTTTGAAATTGGCCGACACTCTTCAATAACAACCCTATCACCTATCTTACATTCTTCTATTTCATCATGAGCTTTGTATTTCTTGTGAACCTTGAAACTTTTAAAATACTTAGGATGCTGAATGATTCTTGCTATCCTGACTACTACTGTTTTGTCCATTTTGTCGGAGATTACAACTCCTCTTAATTGTTTTTTAGGCATAATTATTTCTGATTAATTACAGTTAATATTCTAGCAATATCTTTTTTGGTTTTCTTAATCTGGCTGCCATCTTTTAATTTCCTAACGGCTAAACTAAAGCGTAGTTTTCTTAATTCATTTCTTTGCTCCTGCAATTCTGATTGCAACTCTTTTTTAGATTTTTTTCTTAATTTATCTATTTTCATTTAAACCTTTTTTAATTACAAATTTTGTTCTAACTGGTAATTTAGTTGAAGCTCTTCTGAAAACCTCTCTAGCTATTTCTTCTTCAACACCTCCCACTTCAAACATAATCCTTCCTGGTTTAACCGGAGCAACATAATGAGATAATTCCCCTTTTCCCAGACCCATCCTAAATTCTACTCCTTTAGAAGTAACGGGCTTATCAGGAAAAATTCTAATCCATAATTTTCCTCTTTTCTTAAAATGTCTAATAATTGTCTTTCTAGCTGCTTCAATTTGCCGGTCAGTAATCCAAGCCTTGTCCAATGATTTTAAACCATAAGCGCCAAAAGAAACTAAAGTCCCTTTAGTGGCAACTCCTTTCATTTTTCCTCTAAACTGTTTCTTGTATTTTGTATTTTTAGGTTGCATTACCATATTATTTCTCTTCTTTTTTCTTAGCTAATTTATCTTCTTTCTTGTAAATCCAAACTTTAATGCCAATCACTCCGTAACTACAATAAGCTTCATCTTTAGCAAAATCAATATCAGCCCTTATTGTTTGTCTTGGAAGTAAACCTTCTCTTAACCATTCAGTTCGGGCAATACTAATGCCATTTAATCTTCCTGCCACCTGAACTTTGGCTCCCTTAACTTCTCTTTGATTCATTATCTTGCCTAAAGCCTGTTTTAAAACTCTTCGATAATGGGTTCTATTTTCAATCTGATCAGCCATCCATTGAGCAACTAAAGAAGCTTTTGCCCAAGGATCTCTTACTTCTTTAACTTCAATATCTAACTTAAATTCTTCTTTTTTCTTCTTTTTCCTAAAAGGAGTTTCGGACATCTTTTGCAATAATTGAGATCTTAATGCTCTTACTTCTTTTCCTCCTCGTCCAATAACTAAACCAGGTCTCATTGAAGAAATAATAACTTTAATCTCATTTGGAGACCTTTTTATTTCAATTCTTGAAACTCCACAATCACCTATCTTTTTCTTAAGAAATTCTCTAATCTTAAAATCCTCCTTTAAATATTCAGAAAAATTGTCTTCATAAAAGCCTTTGGAATCCCAATCTTTTGTTCGTTTTATCCTAAATAATTTTGGATTGACTTTGTGTGCCATAATTAAAATGATTTTTTATGAAAAACTTGGTCTTTTTTCTTTGCTCTCAGCCCTTTCTTTTTCTTAGAGTATTGTTTCTTTGTTCTCTTCTTTCTTTTTTGCTTTTCTTTCTTTTTGCTCTTAGGCTTCTTTTTTGCTTTCTTTTCTTTCTTTCCTTTTGTTTTTTTCTTTTTCTTAGGTTTAGACTTCTTGATAGTATCTTTCACGTCTTTATCGATTTCGTCAAGTACAAGCTCAATATGAGATGTTCTTTTTTTAATAATATCTGCTTTCCCTCGCGCTCTCGGTAATCTTCTTTTAGCAGCCGGACCTTCGTTAACAATTAATTTAGTGATTAAAAGATTATCTTCTTTAACTCCGGGATAATTATTCTTAGCATTAGCTAAAGCTTGATCCAATAATTTCTTTAAAGGTAAAGAGGCTTTTTTTCTAGTAAAACGCAAAAGATTTTGAGCTTTTTCAAATTCTTTTCCCCTAATTAAATCAGCAACCAATCTAACTTTCCGAGGCGCAATCTTTAAATAATTTAACTCTGCTTTGGATATCATTTCTCTTTCTTATTTTTATCTAATTTCTTTTGCATCTTTCCTCCATGTTTAGAAAACTTTGTTGTTGGAGAAAACTCGCCAAGCTTATGACCGATCATATCTTCCCTAATTTTTACTGAAATAAAGTCCTTACCATTATGAACTCTAAAAGTATAACCAATCATATCAGGCGTAATAACAGAACCCCGAGACCAAGTCTTAATTGGCTGATTCTTTCCAAATTTCTTCATTTTTTTCTTTACATTAGGACTAACATAAGGTCCTTTTTTAAGTGATCTTGGCATATTACTTTCTTCTTTTAATTATTAATTTATCTGAAGACTTCTTCTTTTTTCTTGTTTTAACTCCATGCGCAGGTTTCCCCCAAGGAGTTTTAGGATGTTTCATTCCAATTGAAGTCTTACCTGTTCCTCCACCATGAGGATGATCTATCGTATTCATTGCTGTTCCTCTTACTGACGGTCTCCAACCTTTTCTTCTCTTAACTCCAGCTTTACCTGTTTTTTCAAATTTATTTTCAGGATGAGAAACTTGACCAATAGAAGCAAAACATTTACTCAAAACTTTCCTGATTTCCCCTGATCCAAGTTTCAAAATAGTATATTTCTCCTCATGAGACATAACTTTTGCAGAGGTTCCTGCTGCCCTCATCATCTTCCCCTCTTCTTGCGGATTTAAAGCAATATTATAAACTTGAGTCCCAGATGGAATATTCTTTAATTTCATTCTATTACCAATCTCAACTTCTGCCTGATCAGCACAAATAATTTCACTTCCTATTTTAATATCAGTCGGAGCTAAAATATATCTTCTGTCTCCATTTTCATATTCAATTAAAGCCAAAAAGGCTGTCCTATTCGGATCATATTCTACAGCAATTACTTTTCCTTTCAAGTCTTTTCTTTCCTGACCAAAGTCAACAATTCGATACAATCTTTTTACTCCTCCTCCTCTGTGACGTACAGTAATTTTCCCTGAGCTTGATCTCCCTCCGTGCTTCTTTAAATGGACAGTGAGATGTTTCTCAGGTTCTTTTTTACTTAATTTCCTTCTTGAAATTTTCTTATCTTGCTTTTTCATAAATTAATTATTGAATTAATTCTTCAATCTTTTGCCCCTTCTTTACAGTTACAATAGCTTTCTTAAATCCCTTTCGATATCCTGTAATCCCTCTAACTCTTCTTTGTTTTCTAGGGGCTTTAATAATATTAACACTTTCAACATCTACATTATACAAGGCTTTAACTGCCTTTTTAATTTCTATTTTGTTAACATTATTAAAAACCTTAAAAACATACTTATTGTCTCCGCTTAATCTTAATGTCTTTCCAGTAATATAAGGAGATTTTAAAATCTTGTAAGCAAAACCTTTAAAGTCTTTGGTTTTTTTCTTTGACTTTTTCTTTGTTTTTTTATTGCTTACTTTTTTCTCTTCTTTTTTCTTATCTTTCTTATCCTTTTTATTTTTAAATAAATCTTTAAAAGCCATAATTATTTCTTTAAAAATACTTTTTTAATAACATCAATACTTTCCTTTGGCATTATTACATACTTATAAGTCAAAACAGTCAAACAATTCAAATCCTTAGCTTGAATTGTATTTAAATAAGGGATATTTCTAATTGCTCTAATTAACTTCTTATCCATCTCGGACAAAACAACTAAAGAGTTTTTCTTTTCCTTTAAAACCTTATCAAATATTGCCGCAGCTAATTTAGTCTTTCCTTTCTCAATTTTCAATTTATCCAGCAAAACTAAAGTTTGATCTTTAACTTTACTCGACAAACTCATTAACATTGCTTTTCTTTTCATCTTCTTAGGAATCTTCTTTTTAAAATTTCTTTCATTTAAAGGTCCAAAAGTAGTTCCCCCTCCAACCCAAATAGGAGAACGAATAGAACCATGTCTTGCTCTTCCTAATCCTTTCTGACGCCAAGGTTTCTTTCCACCTCCTCTAACGGCTCCCCTGTCTTTAGTGTGGGCTGTTCCTGCTCTCTTATTTGCTTGTTGTGAAACAACAACCTGATAAAGCAAATCTCTATTAATCTTTACACCAAAAATATCTTCTGGTAAAGAAACTTTTTCAACCTTTTTTCCTTTTTGATCTAAAACTTGATATTTCATACTTCTGTTCTAATTTCTAAAAGAGTCCCCTTTCTCCCTGGAACCCCGCCCTTGATTAACAAAACATTATTTTCAGGATCAACTTTAACTATTTCAAGATTTTTAACAGTAATTCTTTTTCCTCCCATTCTACCCGGCATCTTTTTTCCTTTAATAACACGAGCTAAAGTAGACCAACCAATTGAACCAATCTTTCTAGTAGAAGGAGAACCTCTGGTAGCTGGTGCTCCTTTCATTCCCCATCTTTTAACACCTCCCTGAAAACCCTTTCCTTTAGCTATACCAGAAACTTTAACTTTATCTTTTTCCTTAAAAACAGAAACGTCAATTTCTTGACCTTTTTTGTAATCTTCAATCTTAATATTACCTTTAAACTCTCTAATAAATCTATAAGGTTTATTCTTGAGAGGTTTTTTAACTTTCTTATCTTTCAATTCTTTTAAACCAACTTGAATAGCTTGATAACCATCTTTCTCTTTATCTTTAATATCTAACACTTTATTTGGCGCAGCTTCAATAACAGTCACCGGAATTTGGTTACCTTCTTCATCGAAAATCTGAGACATTCCATTTTTTAAACCTAATATAAATTTCATACTTCCTTTTAAAACAAAACCGAGCAATAGCCCGGAAATAAATCAAAAGCTATTCTAACAAAATTAATAATTATTTAATAATATTTAACATGTAATGCTTAAAAATTGTTACATTTTTATTTCAATGTCCACTCCAGCAGGCAAATCTAAATTCCTTAAAGCATCTAATATCTTAGGATTTGGCTCTAAAATGTCAATCAATCTCTTATGAACTCTAATTTCAAACTGTTCCCTAGAAGTTTTATGAACAAAAGTAGATCTATTAACTGTATATTTATGAGTCTCTGTCGGCAAAGGAACTGGACCAACTACTTTGTTTCCACAACGAATAGCCGTTTCTACAATTTCCTTAGCAGAACTGTCAATTATCTTATGATCATAAGCTCGTAATTTAATACGAATCTTTTTCTTTAAATCTTTTTTCTTCTTTTTTTTCTTTGGCATTTTTTAAATTAATAGGAACTCCTTTAAAAACAAACTGAGACTTACTTGTAAGTCTCAGACATGTTTCTTCATTATTTAATTATTTTACTAACAATTCCAGCTCCGACAGTTTTTCCTCCTTCTCTGATAGCAAATTTTTGCTTTTCTTCCATAGCAATTGGGGCAATAAGATTTACTTTAAGATCTACCTTGTCTCCAGGCATAACCATTTCAGTTTCTTCAGGAAGAATAACGTTTCCAGTAACATCAGTAGTTCTAAAGTAAAATTGAGGTTTATAACCTTTAAAGAAAGGAGTATGTCTTCCACCTTCTTCCTTAGATAAAATATAAACCTGAGCTTCAAATTCTGTATGAGGAGTAATACTACCTGGTTTAGCTAAAACTTGTCCTCTTTCAATATCATCTTTTTTAACCCCTCTTAACAAAACACCAACGTTATCACCGGCTAAACCTTCATCAAGAATTTTATTAAACATTTCAACAGAAACAACGGTTGTTTCTTCCGTATCCTTAATTCCAACTATTTCTACTTTTTCGTCAGGCTTTACAGAACCTCTTTCAATTCTTCCAGTAGCTACTGTTCCTCGCCCCTCGATAGAAAAGACATCCTCAATAGCCATTAAAAATGGCTTATCAGTATCTCTTTCTGGATCTGGGAAATAAGAATCAATAGCTTCAACTAATTCTCCTATTGGCTTCATAGCTTCATCATCAAGAGAATCAGCTTCAGTTGCTTTTAAAGCAGAACCTCTTACGAAAGGAATGTCATCGCCAGGAAATTCATACTTCTTTAACAATTCTCTTAATTCTTCTTCCGCCAAATCAATCATTTCAGGATCATCAACTGCGTCACATTTATTCATAAAAACAACAATAGCTGGAAGTCCTACCTGTCTAGCAAGCAAAATATGTTCTCTTGTCTGAGGCATTGCTCCATCAACAGCACTAACAACCAAAACAGCTCCGTCCATTTGAGCAGCTCCAGTAATCATATTCTTAATATAGTCAGCGTGTCCTGGACAATCAATCCAAGCATAGTGCCTCTTGTCAGTTTCAAACTCAACGTGAGAAACAGCAATAGTAACACCTCTTTCCTGCTCTTCAGGAGCAGAATCAATTTCTTTTGTTGTTAAATCAGATCCCTTCCAACCTTTAAGCTTACAATATTTTAAAAGACCAGCTGTTAAAGTAGTCTTTCCATGGTCAACATGACCAATGGTACCAATATTAATATGAGGTTTTGTTCGTTCGAATTTTTCTTTTGCCATATAAATAAAGAGTTTAACTCACAACTATTCTGAAACAAGCTTCAGAATATCGTTCATTCACTCATTTAATTAATTATTAATTGTTTATATTATTACTTTTTTAACCTTTTTAAATAAATAAGTCAAATTACCTCGACTTACCTTCAATGATTTCCTTTGTAATATTCTGCGGAATTTCATCGTAGTGGTCGAATTCCATTGTAAACGTTCCCCTTCCCTTAGTCAAGCTTCTAATTGTTGTCGCATAACCAAACATCTCAGACAAAGGAATTTCCGCTTCAATTACCTTCAAGTTATGTCTATCCTCTGTTTTCTTAACTTCCCCTCTTCGAGAAGACAAATCACCAATAATATCACCAAAGTAGTCAGCAGGGACGACAACATCTAATTTCATTATTGGTTCCAACAAAACAAGATCGGCTTTTCTGGCTGCTTTTTGTAAGGCCATAGAACCTACTATTTTAAAAGCAAATTCAGAAGAATCAACCTCATGATAAGAACCATCAAGAAGAGTAACTTTGGCATCAACCATTGGATATCCAGCCAAAACACCCTTACTCATTGCCTCCTTTATTCCTTTTTCAATAGCAGGAATAAATTCTCGAGGAATTGTCCCTCCTTTAATTTCGCTTTCAAACTCAAAACCTTCTCCTCTTTCTAAGGGCTCAAGACTAATAATGGCGTGACCATACTGTCCCCTTCCTCCTGATTGTCTTTTATATTCTGTTTCTGCTTCAGCCGTTTTCTTGATTGTTTCTTTGTAAGCAACCTGAGGCTTACCAACATTTGCTTCAACTTTAAATTCTCTTTTCAATCTGTCGATAAGAATTTCCAAATGTAATTCTCCCATCCCGGAAATAATTGTCTCGCCCGTATCCTCATCATGTTTAATTGTAAAAGTAGGATCTTCTTCAGATAGTTTCTTTAAACCTTCATTCATTTTTTCTTCATCAATTTTTTCTTTTGGTTCAACCCTAATAGAAATAACAGGTCTAGAGAAAGCAATATCTTCCAAAATAACTGGTTCATCCTCATTACATAAAGTATGACCAGTAGCAGTATTTTTTAATCCAACCGTTGCCGCAATATCACCAGCGTAAACTTTATCTAAATCCTCTCTTTTATTTCCAGTCATTCTTAATATTCGACTAATTCGTTCTTTTTCTTCTGTATTTGCATTAAAGATATAAGAACCTTTTTCTAAAGTTCCAGAATAAACTCGAAAGAAATTTAAAGTTCCTACGTAAGGATCAGTTGCTACTTTAAAAACTAAGGCAGCAAATGGTTCAGAATCATCACACTTTCTCTCTATTTCCTCATCGGAATCTATATCATTTCCTACTACAGGTGGAATATCTAAAGGATGCGGTAAATAATAAACAACTGCGTCCAAAAGAGGCTGCACTCCTTGATTTCGTAAAGCAGAACCACAAAAAACAGGAATTAAATTAAAATTAATAGTTGCTTTTCTTAAAACTTTTCTTAATTCATTAAGAGAAACATCTTCTTCATTTTCTAAATATTTTTCCAATAATTCTTCGTCTTCCGAAACAATCTTTTCAATCAACTCCTTTCTCCATTTCTTTGCCTTTGGTAATAATTCCTCAGAAATTTCACTTTCTACTATTTTTTCTCCAAGATCCCCTTCAAATCTAATCTCTTTCATTTTTAATAAGTCAATTACTCCCTCAAAATCAGAACCAGCTCCGATTGGAAGTTGAACAGCTACAGCGTTAGGATTCAGTTTTTCCCAAATAGATTTCAAACTTTTTTCAAAATCAGCTCCTGTCTTGTCCATTTTATTAATAAAACAAATTCTTGGAACCTCATATTCATCAGCTTGTCTCCAAACAGTTTCTGATTGAGGTTCTACTCCAGCCACTCCGTCAAAAACCACTACTCCTCCATCAAGAACTCTTAAAGATCTCTGAACTTCAGCCGTAAAATCAATATGTCCGGGAGTATCAATAATATTAATTTTATAATCCTGATCTTCTTTTTCTTTTAAATCCTGAGGTAACCAAAAATTAGTTACTGCTGCAGAAGTAATAGTAATTCCTTTTTCTCTCTCCTGCTCCATCCAATCAGTAACTGTGGTTCCCTCATCAATATCACCAATCTTGTGAGTTTTTCCACTGTAAAATAAAATACGCTCGGTTGTCGTAGTCTTACCGGCATCAATATGAGCAATGATACCAATGTTTCGATATTTTTTTATCGGATATTTTCTAGCCATAAGTAATTAATTATTTACCAAGAAAAATGAGCAAAGGCTTTGTTGGCTTCAGCCATCTTATGAGTATCAATCTTTTTCTTGACTGCCCAGCCTGTCTTATTGGAAGCATTAATAATGGCTTTAGCTAATCTTTCTTTCATTGGCCTTCCTTTTTCATTCTTAGCCGCCTGAATAATCCAACGCAAAGATAAAGCCAACCCTCTACCACCTGTTACTTCTCTAGGAACCTGATAAGTAGCACCCCCTACTCTTTTAGCTTTAACCTCTAAAAGAGGAGAAGTATTTTCAATAGCTCCTTTAAAAACTTTTAAAGGCTCTTTCTTGGTTTTCTTTTTAATAATATCAAAAGCACCATAAACAATTTTTCTAGCAATACTCTTTTTCCCTTTACGCATTACATAATTTATAAGTTTCGAAACAACTATATCATTATAAACCATGTCGGGCTCTAAATCTCTTGTTCTAATTTTTTTAATCTTAACCATATTATTCTTTTGGTTTCTTAGTTCCGTATTTAGATCTTGAACTCTTTTTACCTTCAACTCCAGCGCAATCCAAAACACCTCTAACTACCTTATAATTTACACCAGGTAAGTCTTTCATTCTTCCTCCTTTTACTAAAACAACGGAGTGTTCTTGTAAATTATGTCCTTCGCCTGGAATAAAAGCAGTAATTTCTTGACCATTACTTAAACGAACCCTAGCTACCTTTCTTAATCCAGAATGGGGCTTCTTGGGAGTCATTGTAAAAACCTTAATACAAATTCCTCTTTTAAAAGGAGATAAGTATTCAGACTTTCTGTTCTTTTTTGCATTAAAACCATATTTAAAAGCAGAAGTCTTAGACTTCTTTTTAGTTTTATCGCGTCCTTTTCTAACTAATTGATTAATTGTTGGCATAATTGATTATTAAAATTAACAATTAACAAAATAAAAGTCAACTTTTTAATTTCCGGAAATTAAGAAAAACAATAATCTTGCTCCCCAAAACACAAAATCAAAACCAATAAACATTAAAAAGAATAAAAGAATCATCATTCCGTATCTTTTTAAAATCATCTTTAATTTAAAGAATCTATGAGATAAAAAACTAAACAAAACATGAGAACCATCTAAAGGAGGAATAGGAATTAAATTAAAAACAGCAAAAGCAAAATTATAAATAGCAATTATTTCAAAAAAAGGTAACATTCTTTGAGGTAAAAAAGGAAATCTAACAAGTAAGCTAAAAATTAACCCAACTAAAAAATTACTTAAGGGACCAGCAATTGAAACTTTTAAATTTCCCCATTTCCTATCTCTAAAATTATTGGGATTAACAGGAACAGGTTTAGCCCAACCAAAAACTGGAGAACCAATTAAAAACAAAAACAAAGGAAGAATAATAGTTCCAAACAAATCAATGTGAGCTAAAGGATTAATAGTTAGTCTCCCCGACCTCTTAGCTGTAGGATCACCTAAATAATAAGCAACACTTCCGTGTGCTATTTCATGAATAACAATCGAAAAAAACAAAACAATCAAAGAAAAAAATGAATAAGTAAGTTCTCTAACCATATAAATAATAATACATTATCTCTTGCAAAAAAACAAAAAAACTTATAAGATAGCTACATTATGGCTCAAAAATGTCCAATATGTAAAAAAAGATCTCGCATGTTTAGAGGTCTCAATAAGTTAAGAGGGAAATATAACCCTAGTACTAAAAGAAGAAGAAAGCCAAATCTTCAATGGGTTACAATACCAGAGAATATAAAAAGGCCAGCTTTTAAAGAATTTAAAGGACAAAGAATAAAAGCTTGCGCCAAATGTATTAAAACATTGTCGAAACGAAAATAAGGCTTAAAAAATAATTAATTTAAAACTTCTCATTTATTTGAGAAGTTTTTTAGTATTCTACTCTTTCCTTTTAGTTTAGATTTTATTGCCTTGCTCTATCTTAATATAGTTCTGAACGAACTCAAGTGGGTGCTTAAGATGTATCCCACGAGATACAATCATTATCAAGCTCCCTTTAAAAAATTATTACAGAATATATTTAGAAGAGCAAGGCATTTTTAATTCTATCTTACTGAAAAAGCGTTGTCAAAAATCATATTAAAAACAGAAAATCTTTCGGTTTAGATTGCTGTTTCTAATTAGAATTAATCGATATCAAAAATACTAATAATTTGTCTCAAGAGAGAAATAATAACTGGAGCTGGCATTAAACTATAAGAATCCTTACCATCATCATCTTTAAAAACCCATGGTCGTTCTTCCGTTTTAATTTCGCCTGTTTCTTTATCTCTAGTCAAAACATATTCAGGAGTAATTTCGTAGTCATCAACTAACTCCTCAGCTTTATCAACAGGAACAGAATTTCTTAATAATATTTTAGGTATCCCGTGCAGTGAAAAAGCTTTTTGAATTAAATTGTCATCTCTTTCCAATCTTTCCTGAATATTTTCTATACCTAATTCATCTCCTTCTTTAGCCACCATTCTAATCTTTTCACATTCAGGATTATCACAATACAAAAAGAATTCGTCCTTTTTATCGTCGTAACCTTTTTCCGGCGTTGGAAGTAATTTTAAATTTCTTGAAGTTTTACATTTAGGACAAATTCTTCTCCATTTAATTCTTTCATCAATAACATTCTCAGGAACATCAATTAAAACAAAAACATCAGGGTCACCCCTGTAACCAATCAAGTCTCTAAAAAATAACGAAAAATCAATTTGGCCTAAATTTCTTGGAAAGCCATCCAATAAAAGAGTTTTCTTTTTAGATTGAGAAACTTCTCTTTTAATTAAAGTTAGAATTAATTCGGTTGGCAATAATCTTTTAGTACTTCTATTTTCTAAACTTTCAATAATTTCATCAACAGAATGAGTTCCTCTATAATTCTTTCTTAAATACTGAAATAATTCTTTTTTCTTTTCTTCATCAGCTAACTCTTCATCTACTTCTCTAATCATATCCCCAACTGAAAAATGTCTTATCAAATCATCCCCGATTAAATTAACCAACATTTTAGAATAAGTTCCTTTTCCTGAATTCTTTTTACCTAACAAATAAGCAATAAAAGTACTGTCTTTTAAATAATTCCTTACTTTCTTAATCTCATCTCCTGCTTTTAATTGAAAGTACTCTTTTTGCTCTTCGGGATTAGTAAGATCAAAATCTTTATCAACCCCTTCCACTTTAGTTTTACACAAAGGAAATTTGCTCATATTATTTAATTAATTTTAATATTTTCACCATTAGAGATAATCTCAATATCTCCATTTAAATCTGTTCTTAAAATACTTATATCATATTTACCTAAAACCTCCAAAATTTCAGGAGCGGGATGATTATAACGATTATCTCTTCCAGCAGAAATTACTCCAATTTCAGGACTAACTAACCTAATAAAGTCATCAGAAGAAGAAGTTTTGCTGCCATGATGAGCAACTTTTAAAACATTGGATTGAATATACAAACCTTTTTCAATAATGTCTTTTTCATCTGAACTAGTTATATCACCAGTAAATAAAAAAGAGTTATTGCCAAAGACTAGACGAAGAACAATAGAACTACTATTAAAATCTTTAACCTCTTCCCTTTTTAATTCCTCGAAGGGATACAGGATATCAAAATAAACCTGAGAGGTTTTAATCTTTTTTCCAGAAAAGCCTATCTCTTCTTTGAAACCTCCGTTTTCTATTAACCTCTTCCATTCATTATTTTCTCCAGTTTCTTTTAATAATCCATTCCATAAAACATAATCAACCTGGTATCTTTTCAAAACTTCTATCAAGCCACTCAAATGATCATGGTCAGCATGAGTTAAAACAATCAAATCAATAGACTTATCCCAGAAATCCATATTCTCACCCAATTTTTCTAAAACTGCATCCGTAGGTCCTCCATCAATTAAAATCTGATAATTCTTAGGAGTTTGAATAAAAATAGAATCTCCCTGGCCAATATCAAAAAAATCAACTCTTAAAGGATAAACACGCACCAAACTATAAACAACACTCCAAGCAAGTACGTTCAAAAAGACTAAAGACAATAAGATAGTTTTCTTGTTTCTTTTTTTCATTTTTTAATTATAACAAAACGCCCAACTTAAAGTAATTGGGCGCTTTGCAAAAGTGAGAATAGATTATTTTTTGTTAGGTAGAATTCTAAACAATCCTGTTCCACAAACAGAACATTTATCCTTTAAAGCTCTTCTTTTAGTATTACCTTTTCCTTTCATTTCAACTTCTTCCGGATCTTCCATTTCTCTCTTTTTTTTGCACTTTACACAATAGGCTGTGTATTTTTTGTCTTTATCGTCTGCCATATTTTTTTTGTTGATCAACAATAATTAACGACCTTTAAAATTAACCTTTTTTAACTTTATACATTGTAGGTTTAAGGGGGAATATAGTCAAGTACAAAATAACTACAATTCTAAGTCTTCAGAAATATTTTGCATCGAAAGCAAAACAATTTCTATTAACTCTTTTAAAGACAAATTCAAATATTCTTTACATTTTTTAATGTTTTTTCTGCTAACTCCTTGGGCAAACCTCTCTTCTTTAAAACGATTTAAAGCATTTTCAACTTTTAAATCTTTTATCTCTTTTGAAGGTAAAACCAAAGTAGCAGCCACAATTAAACCAGTCAAAGAATCAATACAAAACAAAGACTTTGCCATTAATCCTTGCGGAGGAATTCCATGAGCTTCATTATGAGCCAAGACAGCATCACAAAACTTCTCATTAAAACCTTCTTTCTTTAAAATCTCGGCTCCCTTCTTTGAATGTAAGTTCGTATCGTCTTTAGTGATTTCATAATCAATATCATGTAATAAACCACAAATTCCCCATAACTCTTCATTTTTATCAAAATGTTGAGCCAAACCCTTCATTCCTGCTTCAACAGCTAAACTATGCTTAATTAAATTTTTATTTTTTAAGTTTTCTTTTAATAAATTAAAAGCATCTTTTCTATTCATAATTGATGTGATAAATAAATTAATATATAATCGGAATATAATATAAATATAATTAAAAATGCAAAAAGACACAAACAAGATTTACGTTGTCGGCCATAAAAGTCCCGACACTGATAGTATCTGTTCAGCCATAGCTTATGCTTATTATTTAAACAAAAAAGGCAATGAAGCTATAGCTTGTCGAAGTGGAGAAATAAATAAGGAAACAGAATATGTTTTAGATCGCTTTAATTTCGAAAAACCTCAACTTTTAAAAAGCGCCAAGGGGAAAAATATAATTCTTGTTGATCATAACGAAAAAGAACAATCCCCAGACGATATAGAAGAGGCCAATATTGTGCAAATTATTGATCACCATAAAGTTAATTTTAAACACAATAAAGCTATTGCTTTCTACGTAGAACCAATTGGTTCCACAGCAACAATAATAACAAAACAATTCTTAAAAGATCCAGATGTTGAATTAACAAAAGAAGTAGCTGGTCTTTTACTCTCAGCAATATTATCAGATACAGTAATCTTTAGATCTCCAACCACAACAAGAGAAGATGTAATTTTAGTTAAAAAATTAGCCGAAGTAACTGAAATTAAAAATATAGAAGAATTTGGTATTGAAATAAAAAAAGCCAAATCTTCCTTAAAAGGATTAAAACCTAAAGAAATAATTTTAGATGATTTTAAGGAATACAAATTTGGCAAAAAGAAAATAGGATGTGGTCAAATAGAAGTTTGTAGTTTAGAAGAAACAAACAAAAAAGAAAAAGAGCTTCTGCAAGAAATAGAAAAGATAGCAAAAGAAAGAAATTATGATCTTCTAGTATTAATGGCTACCGATATCATTAAACAAGCTACTAAGTTCTTATTTTGGGAAAAAGAAAATTATATGGAAAAAACCTTTGATGAAAAACCAGAAAACAACACTCTTTACATTAAAGGAATAATGTCTAGAAAAAAACAGGTTATTCCTCCTCTAACTAAAGTTTTTTCTGAAAATAAATAGAAAATAAATTTTTCTATCTATCTTTCTTAATAGTTTTTGCAACTCTTTCTACTGCTAAAAGATAAGCTGCTTTGTTCAAGCTTATCTTTTTTGATTTAGATAATTTCCAAACTTCATCAAATGATTTGCCTAAACTTTTTTCAAGGCCTTCAAATGTTTTCTTCTTATCCCATTTACTATCTTCTATGTTTTGTAGCCATTCAAAATAAGAAGCAGTTACCCCACCTGCATTAGATAAAATATCAGGAATAATAGTAATATTTCTTTTTTCTAAAATCTTTCGAGCTTCCTCGGTAATAGGATTATTGGCCATAGCAATAATATGTTTAGCTTTAATTTTAGAGGCATTATCTTCAGTAATGACATTTTCTACGGCTGCTGGGACTAAAACGTCTACTTCGGCCTCTAAAAGCTCCTTATTGCTAATTGTTCTTCCTTCTTCCGCATCACAAACCGAACCTTTACAATAACAGCCAGCTATTTCTCCTTTTTCTTGTCGACATTTAAAAACCATTTCTGGATTTAGTCCTTCTTCTTTTAAACAAACTCCTCCTCCGTATTCAGACAAATAAATAATTTTATAACCTTTTTCAAAAGCATACTTAGCAAAATGAAAACCAACATTGCCGAACCCCTGGATGGCAAGAGTAGTTTCCTCGGGCTTCAAACCAATAACTTCTCTCAATTTTTCTAAAACAACAACTCCTCCGTAACCAGTTGCTTCCATTCTTCCTTTTAATCCTCCTTTCTTTAAAGATTTCCCAGTAAAAGAAGCCGGACTAGATTCCCCTTTTAATTTAGAAAATTCATCAACCATCCAAGCCATTATTAGGGCATTAGTATTCATATCAGGAGCAGGAACATCTTTATGAGGACCAATTAAAGGAAATAATTTTCTAACATAACCACGAGAAAGTCTTTCCAGTTCTTTTTTACTTAACTCCTTAGGATTAACAATTACTCCTCCCTTTCCTCCGCCAAAAGCAATACCAGCTAATGAACATTTCCAAGTCATTAACATTGATAAAGTCTTAATTTCCTCTTCAGAAACTTTTTCATAAAAACGAATACCTCCTTTGTAAGGACCTAAAGCATTATTATGCTGAGACCTATAAGCAGTAAAAACTTTGGTTTTACCATTATCCATCAAGACAGGAATTTGAAACTTAGCTAAAAAATTAACTTCTTTCAATTCCTCAATTAAATTAGAATCTAAAGATAATTCTTTTGCTATTTTAATAAATTGATTCTGAGCCTCTTTAAAAATATTATTTTCTTCCATAGTTTAAGATTTATATTAAAACTCTCCCCGAACTCCGTCTTGAGACAACTGAACATTAAGAGGGGTAATTTTATTCTTCTTCCATTTTTCAATAATCTTTTCTGAAGAATTATTAAAAATAATACCAATTCCACAATCTCCTCCGCCTGCACCTGACAACTTACCAACACCTCCCTCATGATTAACAATATCGCTTAAAACTTTTAATTTTTTAGTCTCAATATTAACTTCACTTTTTTCTCCTAGTTCTTTTAAATAGGTTCTATTCTTTTTTAAAGCAAGAATAATTTTCTCTTTATCTTCCTTTTGCCAAGCCTCTATTAATTCTTCAGTGATATCAGCTATTTTATTCATTAGTTTTTTATACTCCCTCTTATTGTTTTCTTTCCATTGATACATTTGTCTAACCATTTTTGGAGTCGAAGAGGCATTGCCTGTCCACCCCACTAACAATTTAAATCTTTTAGGAATATAAAGAGAGTCAATATAAAGTTCCGGCCACCTCATACCCACAATTTCACTAAAACTTCTATTCTTTTCAATTTGTTCAACCAACCAAGACGGATCAAACCTTTTATAAGTAATAATTCCTCCGAAGGTAGAAGAGGCTATCCCAAAACCCGATCCAATTTTTTCTTGGGCCAAATAATGAGAGATAGCTGCTAATTTGTAAATTTTACCTTTGGAGTCTTTTCTCTTAATATCTTTTCCGTGAAACTTTAAAAGACTAGAAACCACCGCCACTGTACTAGCAGCAGAAGCTCCAATTCCCACCGAAACTACTTTATCATTAATTTTAGTAGTTACTTTTTCTCCCCAAACAGTAATTTCAAAAGGTTCAACTTTATCTAAATAATTGATAATAGCTTCAATTGCTGATTTTACAAATAAAATATCTTGCTTCTCTTCTTTACTAATTTCTTTTTCAAAAACTAATTTATTATTCTTAATAGAAGCTTTTAATTTTTTAATTCCAAAGTCTTTAATCGAAATATAAATAAAATCGTCTTTTGATTTTTTTGTTTCAGCAAAAATTCTTCTGTTTACAGAAGCTACTATTAAGGGATTACCTGTTTCTAAAACAGCCCATTCCCCCGCAAGACAAACCTTTCCTGGAGCCGAAACCTTTACCATAAATTAAAATAAATGTTTATTAGTAATTCTAGAACCTTGACCAGGTTTAGTAATAATAATATCTTTTACTCCTTCTATCTTTTTACACTTTTTCTGAATCTTATCAACATCTTTTTTTAAGCAAATAATTTTTACCTGAGGACCAGCATCAATAGTAAAATAAGACTCTAATCCTTCTTCACGCCAACCCATAATCGATTTTATAATTCTTATTGTTACATCATTCCAATAAATCAATGAAGGTTTTGTGGTCATCATTACCGAATGCATTTTTAAACAGTTCCTTTCACTGACTTCCCCAACAAGACTAAAATCTTTTCTTTGAAGTCCTTTCTCTATTTCTTGAATATCCTTTTGAATACTTAATAACCAACCACTATACATTGGAGAAGTACTAACGCTAGCTGCCATTCCCGCTCTTGATTTAACTTTCTTTTCTTGTCTAGAAGTAATACAACAAATCATTCTGAAATCAGACCAATCATTAAGAATTTGCTCAGCATAAGAATCAGAACCATCTGGCTCTTCTCCTTTATACCATTTTACAAATCCTCCAAAAATAGATCTGGTAGAAGACCCGGAACCCTGTCTACTTAATTGACTAAGCTCTTTCTTAGCCAAATCTAGATCCAAAGCATCGTTAATTGCCGCCGACAAAGCAGAAAAACCAGAAGCTGAAGAAGCTAAACCAGCTGCAGTAGGAAAATTATTTTCGCTCATAATTTTAACTTTTAAATCTTCTCCTGTTTTTTCCCTTATCTTTTCTAAAAATCTTCCAATATATTTTTTATAATTTTTAGTATTTTTTTTAACTTTTTCCCTATTTAAAATAAAAATATCTTCGGAATATTTTTTGTTAAATTCAACTGTTGTATGAGTTTTTAAAGTATCAACAGTCATACTAATACTACTATTATAAGGAAGAATAAGATTCTGATCTCTTTTTCCCCAGTATTTAACTAAAGCAATATTAGGATGTGATATAGCTGAAGATTTCATATCTATTTTTTATTTATCTTAATAGCTTTACCTTTAATTAAAGCTTCAGCGATTTTTTCATGAGCAGAAATCAAAATTCTACTTAAAGTACTTTGAGAAATCTCCATCTTTTTGGCTGCTTTAACCTGACTAATTCCTTTTAAATTACAAAGCCTAATTGCTTCTAATTCAGCAACCTCTAAAGAAATCTCTTCCAAATCTCTAAGAGGAACGGCAACCGGTTTAAAATAAGTAACACCGGGATCAAATAAAACTTTTCTTGGTTTTCTTGGTCTTACCATAATAAAATTACTCTGGAAGAATTCCTAAAGTATTATTAAAGCGATTAATATAATTAAACAACCCAACAACAGAAACAATTTCCACTATCTGAACCTCTGAAAATTTATCTCTAATCTTTTCAAGAAGCTTTTCTTGATCAATAAGAGCATTATCAGTAATATCTTTTACTAAATCTAAAAGTTCCTTTTCTTGATCAGTGGTATTTTTAATTTCATCTAAAACCTTTTCAGTAGCTCCTAATTTTTTAATCATTTTTTCGGTAACATCAACACAAAAAGGACATTTTAATTCTTTAGAAACAGTATAAGCAATTTTCCATTTCAAAAGAATGTTTATTTCTCCTTTTTTCATAACAGAACTAAATAGCTCTGTAAATTCTTTTAAAATAGAAGGAGAATGAGCCATTACCCTAACCCATTCAGGAACACTTCCTGTTTTCTTCTCAAATTTTTGATAAACTTTTTTAGCAACATCATTAACCTCTTTTTTACTTAAAGGAGGAATTATAGCCATAAAAAATAAAGTTATTTTAATAACTAAAAATAACACAAAAATAAACAAAAATACAGAAAAAGCTTCTCACAAATGAGAAGCTCCTCTGTAAACTAAATTATTTTTCGGATTCTAGTTCCTTGATCCTTTTCTGAAGAGCTTCAACTTCCTCTTCTAACATTTCTTTTTCTTGTTTCTTGCTAACTGGTGCTCTATAACCCCATCCGCATCCTCTACCAAACCCTCTACCAAACCCTCGTCTACAACCACCTCCGCAATAACCCATTCCTCTTCCTGTCATTGGACCAAGACCTCTAGGACCTGTTTTATCAAATCCTGGCATATTTTTTCTAAATTTAAAATTAATTATTGACCTTTCATTATAAGTATATACCCATAACAATATACTGTCAAGAAAGGAAAAGCTTAATTAATTTTAAGTAATTTACTTTAGTTTTCCGGAAATTAATATTTCGTAAGTATTTTCAGATTCACAAGCTTGAATATGAATAATATCTTCTTCGTCTATCATAAAAGCATAACCTGTTCCCCTACTACTGTCATCTAAACCCTTGTCCCATTCTAGTTCCCCTTCAGGACTAACTGGTAATTCCCCCAAATAACCTTTATCAGCCAAATCAGATAAATCAAGACAATAATTATCGTCAAAAACCTCAACATCCGAAAATTCATTAGAATCATCACATCCTTTAATTTTAGGACCTCCAACAATCATATACCAGTCCTCTCTATACAAACCATCTATTTCTTTAAACAAGTCTGCATTTCTTTTATCAGATTTATAATTTCTAAGGGCGCTCAAAATAGAAGTAACATCTTCCCATCTTTCCGCATCTCTAGCTTTTTTAAATTTTCTAATAGGATCAAAATAATATAAAAGACCAGCAATAGTAATTGTGACAAGAGCAACTATTACTAAAGGCTTTATTAAACTCACACTCCTATTTTCTTTTTCTTTTTCCATTTTGTGTTTTAAATTATTTATCAATAATCTTTGTTTATTATAAAATTTATTGGAAAAATAAGAAAGTTAATTTTTAAAAAGGATAAATTCTTAACAGTTCTTTCCAGGCTTTACAAAAACGCTTATTTTCTTTTTTAATTTTAGGCAAAAAATCAAGACTTTCACAATCTCTTTTTAATTTATCCATAGCCACTTTCTTAGAAATCTTATCCGCCATAGTTAAATAATAAAAATCTGTCATATGACTAACAGAATTAGCTACCGCTAAAATTTTGGCTTCCAATGTTTCCGGTAAAACGTCTTTACATTTATGAGATCTAACGCAATGAACTACATCACCAATTCTAGCTGGTGATATCTTTAATTTAGGAAGAAAATGCCTTGCCTCATCAGCAGAATTAACAGCATGATCTTTACGAGTCCCTATTATTTGTCCAATATCATGCAACCAAACAGATAATAAAACAGTTTCTCTGTCTGCTTCCGGATAATCCTCTAATATTTTTTTAACCCACTTCTCTGTTTTAAAAACATGACGGGGTAAATACTGATAAGGAGGATTATCAGCTTTTTTAAAGTTTTCTAAAAAATACAGCTTTGTTTTACTAATAATATCCATAAATAAAAAAACGCCCTAAATTTTAGGTTTTTATTTCTTTTCTTTCTTTTCTTTTCTAAACATTATAGGGGTAATTCTTTCATAAAAAGTAAGCCTTTTTTCAAGTTTCTTTTCATTCCCTTTAATTTTCTTATCCCAAACTGTTGGATTTTTCTTAACCATTCTATAAACCGAATCAAAATGCTTCTTTAAAGTAGTTAACTTATATTTAATAGATCTAAGAAGCTTGGTTTTTCTTTTATCAGACAATCCTTTCTTATAAGAAATTTCCAAAGGAACCCCCATTTTTTTCATTAGTTTATTAACGTTTGGATTAACCTCCCATTTTTCAGCTTTATTGCGTAGTTCTTTAGCTCTTTCTTTAAACCGAGCAAGAGTTTTTAAAGCCTTTTTTTGTTGTTTTTTCTTTTTGCTTTTTTTAGTCATTGTCCTTAAATTTTAGCAGAGAATTGACTTTTAATCAATTTTCTTTTCTAAAATTACTAAAACTTTTCATTTAAAAAAGCAATTAGATAACCTAAAAAAGAACCTCCTAGAATATCCAAAGGATAATGAACTCCAACAAAAACTCGAGATAAACCAATCAAAAAAGAATTTAATAGCATCCAACTCCCTATTTCTTTGTTCCCAAACCAAATTATAAAAGACAAAGTAAAAAAGAAAGTACTATGGCCTGAAGGAAAAGATAAATCACTTAAACGACGGATTAAAAGATTAACATTGTGAGTTATAAACGGTCTATTTCTTTCAATAAATCTCCTAATAATTTTTAAAAGTACAAACCTAGTAAAAAATGACAAAGCAATAGCTTTAAAAAACAACCCTTCGTCTAATTTATCTTTCCAAATTAAAAAAATAAGAATAAAAATCATTACAAATCCACTATATTCAGCAAAGAAAACGCCAATTTGGTCTAGCCAATTGTATTTATTCGCTAAATCATTAATTTTTTTAAACCAATCGTAATCTTTTTTCATTAATTTTATTATCTAATATTTAATCTAAAAATCAATGTTAAAAACAAAACCAGGCTAAAATAGCCTGGTCTGTTTTTCTAGCCGAATAATCAAAATTATTCAGCACGAGTTACGTTTACAGCGTTAGGTCCTTTATCAGAATCTACTACTTCAAAAGAAAGCTTGTCGCCTTCTTTTAACTCTTCAAAGCTAACACCTTGAAGTTCGTTGCTGTGAAAAAATAAATCATCATCTTTTCCATCAACAGTAATAAAGCCGTAACCTCTATCTGTAAGTTTTTTAACGGTTCCTTCCATTATTTTACAACTTTTAAATTTCTAAATTAAGCTTTTCCTTTTAAAACCGACTACTTTCATAGGATAAGCCATTGATAATAAATTAGCAGAAAAAAATATAAAGTCAAGTGAATAACTTACCTATTCTTCTTTTTTCTGACTTTTTGTATTATCCTGAGTTCCTTTCTGAACACTCTTTTTTAACCCCACTCAACCTTTTGTATTGCAAATTATGATTTTTTCTCAACACACTAATCCAATTTGGCAATTTTCAATAACTTCTTATAAATTATAATATCTGCTAAATAGGTTATAGGAAAAATCCATAGACAACCTAAAAACAAAGATAATATTCCTAAAACAAAAAGAGTAGAATTTATTAATTTAAGCAAAAGAATTTGCCATTTATAACCTTCTGTAATCTTCACACTTTTTTTCATTGCACTCAAACAGTCCATTTTCTTATCAATTACTAGATATTTGGATTGAGAAAATATTAACCCAAAATATATTCCTGGCACGATAAATAAAAGAAATCCCAAAAAACTAATTAAGTACACAAGAAAATCAACAAAAAAAACATCAAAAACCATTCTCCAATTTTTTTTATTAAACAATTCGATTACCTCGGTTTTTTCTTTGTTATAAATATCAAGAAAAATATTAAATAGTCCTATTCCCAGCCAATAACTTACAGCAATAAACAAAAACTGACCAACAGCAGGAATTACATTTACTCCGCTTAAAATAAGTGAAGAAATAACAAAAACAATTAATAACCCTGCCAAAAAGCCCAAATTACTATTAGTTAAGACCCATGCTTCCTTGAAAGTATCCCCTACTTTAATCTTTTGCTTGTTTTCTTCTTTATAAATTTTTTGTTGTGTTTTTTCTTGTTGAGTTTTCTTTCCTTGTTGAGGTCGTTCTTGAGTTTCAAACTCCTGAGACTGATCTTCTTTTTTATCCTCTTCCATAAAAAATATCATTAAATTAATAAGCTAAATAATAAAATTGCCTTTTTTATTTATAAGAATTATAACAGATTGAAATTTTAAGTCTATTTTTAAAAATAAAAACCCCCCTTAAAGGGAGGGTTTTTCATTTTCAAACTGCAAGGTTATTCTTCGTTTCCTTCAGTTTCTTCTTCTCCTTGCTTTTGTTCTTCTTTTTCTTCTTCTTCCATGGTGAGAATTTAGATTATCTTAATAAAAAAATCAACCTTTCAGTGCTGATATTATAGCAAATATGCATTTTTTTTAAAAGTAAACAAAAACCCCCAGAAAGAGGGGATTTTGTTAACCTATTTCAATAGTTTAGAATTCCTGTTTTGGATTTTCCTTAGGTTTCTTTCCAGCAAAAGAAATGAAGGCTAAATAAATTGCTGCCAATCCTACTAAATCGTAAATTATCTTTGTCAGCATAGTAGCAGAACCAAAAATAGCAGTAACTAAATTAAAGTTCATAAAACCAATCAGCCCCCAATTCAGACCGCCGATAATAACCAGTATTAAAGCTAAAGTTTTTAGCGTATTCATAATATCTTGGCTTATTTTTTTAAGACGACCTTTCAATTACTATAATAATAACATTAAATCCAAAGATAATAAATCACCCTACAACTGCTTTAAAAATTTTAAATAAGTTTTTATTAGTTTTCTCAGCGATAGAAAGATATTGTTTAAATTCCTTATTCCATCTTTCAAACTTATTTCTAGAAGGATGCCCTTCAGGAATAAAATCCTGAGAAAGCCTATTATCTAATTTATCACATAATTTAATTAACCTTACTTCTTTGCTGCTTTTAACAAGCCTTTTTATCTTTTTTTGTTTACTCTTAGCTTTTTCATCTGGAGTTTCACTTTCTGATCTCTCCCTAGTAACTGCTTTAACTAATCTCAAAACCTCGTTTCCTAATCTATTTTTAATCTCCTTAGCTGGGATATTTGTATCTTCCAAAACATCATGAAGCAAAAGAACACAAATTAAATTAACTTTTTTTATCTTTGCTTCTTCAATTAATAATAAAGCCGCTCTTATTGGATGGATAAAATAAGGAATGTTGGTATCTCTCATCTGACCCTTATGGCCTTTTTCAGCTAACTTAAAAGCTTTCAGAATTTTATTTTTATCTTTAGAGTCAAAACTATCAATAATTTTTAAAAACTTTTTCCTTTGATAATTAAAGTCTAAAAACTTGTCTTTATTTATATTCATTTAATATTGAGTTCAATTGCTTTTTTAATTTGAGTTAATTCAGAAGGGTTAATGTCTTTTAATGAATTACCTTTAAAACTCTGGATTATCTTGACCCCTTCGGTATCTATTTTTACTCTGCTTCTGGAAGCTAAAACAAGATTAGGACTCCTAATTTCTCCTTCAGAAGGTCCTTTGTTAATAAAACACTTTCTAGCATCCATAATAACTAAATCAGAATTTATTATTTTATTTAACTCAGCTATTTTTTCTTGTAATTTACGAAAATGAAAACCAACCCTCTCAAGAGGTTTCATAAATCCCATAGACAATTTTAGACTACCAGTAAACTTAGCTAAAAAATGAGTTTTTAAATTAGGTAAAAGAATTAATTTATCAGCTCTATCTAAATATTCAGAAACAGAAAGTTCTTTTAAATAATTCCCTTCCGGTATTTTCTTTTTTACCCATTCACGTTCATCAAAAACATAAATTCGAGGAGGTCTTTCTTTCTTTTCTAAATCAAAAACGCCTAACTCCTCCATTATTTTTCTAGTATTCAAGCTCATAGTTGAAGAATCGCCAGTTATCACCATCTTAGCTCCACAATCATAAACTAATTCAGTAACAACTTGTAAAAAATCTAAACTTGTTGAAGCCGGATAAGGATCAGCTGTATTAAAATTAGGTTTTAATAAAACAACATCTCCCCTATCAATAAAATTATCAAAACCCCCTATTTCATTCACGGCTTCTGAAATAGATTCTTTTAAATTTTCGTCTACTTTTACTTTTGATACTTTATCCATTTTTTTTAAAAAAATTAATCCTTAGTACATTATAATAAAAAAAAGCGAGAAAAAAAATGATTTCTCGATTTATAATTCTTTTTGAATATTGCTAATGCGCCTTAAAAGAGCACTAACAACATCTTTAGCTCTATCCTCTTCTTGAGCTTTTCTTATTAAAAATTGATTCTCCTTTTCAAGTTGAAGAATAATTTCCTTCAACTCTTCGAGGATTTCTCGATCAACCTCCACCTTCTCAAATGGAAGTTGTCTCCTGCTGCAAAGAATTTTTTTTGCATGATACAGGATCTCCCACCCCCCAGGAGAAAAGCCCGACAATTCTGTTAAGTTCATACTTATAAAATAACATAATTACTTATTCTGTCAACAGAGCTCCCCTAGTATAAATATTCTTAGGGTTCCAAAGTAACCAACCGGAAGTCTCAGTATCTTCTGCGGCATTAATTTGAGCTCTCACCTTATTAACATCATAACTAATTTCCCTATCACTATCAGCCTTTAAATTAAAATCTTGCAACCAAGGTCTAATTCTAGCTTTAGAACAATACATAACAGAATTCTTCCCTACGCATTGAGGCTGAAGTTCTAATTCAGAATAAGCAGAAGAAATAAAATCTCTTCCAGAATAAACAGACCTAGAAACAATTTCATAAGGTTTATTAGAAACAATTTCTTCAATATCCTCAGATTCATAAGGAAAATGAAGAAGAGGTAAATTTCTTTCTAAATCAGCCCCAACTGAAAAACCGCCAAAATAATGACTTGGATAAATCATAAAAGAAATATAGTCAAAAGTATCAACAAAGCTAGAAATCTTTTGACCAATAGTAGGAGAAGAAGAAAGAAGAGCTACTTCTCCAAATAAATCAACAGAAAGAATAATATCAGACTTATAATCTCTTAAATTATTTCTTAATCTTAAACAAAACTCTCTAATAATATCTGTTTTTTCTTTTTCTTCTTTATAGAAAGGATAAACAATTTCGTCATCATCTACAGGAAAACGAATGTAATCATATTGAATTTCATCAAAACCAGCATCAATAACTTGATAAGATAAATCAATTAAATATTTCTGAACTTGAGTACTAGAAGGATCAAGCCAATAATAACCTTTATGGTCTTGCCAAAAACCTCCTTCTTGATTTTTAATATAAAAATTAGGCTTTGTTTTTGTTAAAGAATTATCTCTAAAAGAAACCAGCCTAGCGATAACCCAAATATCTTTCGCATGTAACTCCTCAACTAATCTTTTTAAATTATCAGATAATTGAAAACCATCTACTTCTTTAACGTCTATCACTACTGCATTAAGCTCGGTTTCTTCTAAAAGTTCTTCAATGTCGCTTAAAATTTGTTGAGCACTAGAATTAGAAGAACTAGAATTACCAATCAATTTAGTAATATAAACACCTTTAACATTATTAGATTGCTCAAGAATCTTTTCTCGAGTCTTATAATCCTCATTGAATTCTTTAGTAATGTCTTTAAGGTTTAAATCTTCTTTTGAAAAATTATTATTTTCAATTTCCAACAAAGCTATTTCTTCCTTTAAACTCTCTATTATTTCTTGCTTCTCTCCTAATATTACTTGTTTCTCTTCTATTATTTCTTTCTTTTCATTTAAACCATTTTGAAAAAACCAATATCCAATAAAAAAAAGACTAATAAATAAACTAACAAACAAAATTTTAAACCTATTTTTCATTTTTCAAAAATATTTAGTTTTGATTCTGATTTATTATAACAAAAACTCGAGCTAAATGCTCGAGCTGTACTTTCTTCTTCTATCCAACTCATTAACATTATAATAATTTCCAATCACTCTTACTAAAATACAAAAATTCAATAATGTATTTATTTTACTGACTCAAAATGTTTAACAAACTTGTTTTAATTTCCTCATTAAAACCAGAAAAGCTTTTTTCTTCAGTGAAAATAAAAGGAAAATACTCATAAGAAGTAGAAACACCCGAACTAGTTGGATGATCGCCAAAGTATTTCTCTCTTTCCTCACCAAAATCTTCATCGGCAACCAAAACTTCTTTAAATTCAATATCATTATCGTTAAAAAATTCTTTTGCTTCTAAACACATTGATCCTTGGTTATTGTGAAACATTACAACTTCATTCTCACTATATAAATCAGTTGAGGTTGAAGAAGAATTTTGTTTTCCAGTTAATTCTTCAATTGAACATGGGTTTTTAACACGATTACCTTCTGTTTCGGCTCCCTCCTCTACATGTTCTAACATTTCAGGAGTGTAAGGAGAGTTACGATTTTGAGGAATTTTATGAAATTCCATCTCATAATCAGATTTTGCCATCATTTGATCCAAAGAAACCCACTTAATTTCATTATTGTCCCAAAAATTCTTCCACGTTTCCATCCAATCTTCTAAGTAACCACCAATATTAGTATGAGAGACCGGAGTAAACCTATCATATTCATTAATTGTCTTTATTAAATCTCCCCTCATATCTTCGGGTTCACCTTCTCTTGTCCAATAACTATAATCACATAAACTTCCGTATTTAAATTCTATATTTTCAATATTGGATACAGATAAAATCTTTACATTATAATCTTTAACATCATAAACTCCAGCTTTGGTTCCCATTGTCCCTCTAGCCGTAACATAAGGAATATTCAATTCTTCAGCAGCCTTAACAGTATTTTCATCTGAAGCAAAAAAGCGAGAACCAACTATCTTAATAGGTTTACCAGTACAAGATTCTATTCTGCTTTTAATTTCAGAAATTCTTTCGTATTGTTCTTCATAAGGCATATCCCAAAATGGAGATTCTGTATTAGAACCAATTATTTCCACTCCATAATTAGTCAGTTCCTTAATAGTTGAACAATTATCTTCAACAAATTCCGGAGTAACGAGCAAAGCAGAAGGAATATCTCTTTGGTTAAGTTCATTTACAAAATTAACCAAACCAACAGTATCTTTATACTCAATAAGAATCACCATTCCTTCCGGAATTTCTTCCGAAATTTCTACCTCTTGTTGCTCCTGTTCTTGGATCTCTTCATCAATTTCATTTTCAGGATTAATAAATTCATTAAAAATAAAGAATCCAAAACCAGCAATTAAAACAAGAACTAATGATCCATAAACAATTAAGAAGTTTTTATTACTCATTTTTTCTATTTAGTCATTTCTTTAACTTCCTCTTCTCCTTCTTTCATTCTCTCAGCCATTTCTTTATCTTTCTGAAGCAACAAAGTCTGAAATTCTCCAACGTGTTCTTTTTCTTCATTTGCTATATCTAAAAGAACTTCTTTAAGTAATTCATCTTTAGTCATAGCTGCCATTTGTTCGTAGAGATTAATAGCATCCAACTCAGCAAATATTCCAGCTCTTAATATTTCTTTATCTATATTTTCTTGTTTTATTTTATCTAAGTTAATAGGTAGTTTTGATAACATTTTATTTTTAAAATTGATTTATAACTTGACTATTATTTATTATACACAAAAAAATAATTTTGACTATTTTCTAAAAACTAAAACCTTTTATCTAAACTTTTTTGATGCCATTTAACCGCTAAAAAGAATAATAAAATAGTAAAACCAAAAAGAACAATAACATTATTTAAAGGAGGAAAATAGCTTGCTCCCTCTACAGAGTATCTGGCCAAATCAGTAAAATAAGTTAAAGGAGAGAGATAAGACAAAAATTTCAACCTTCCAATTTCAGTAATTGGAACAAATATTCCACTAATAAACAACAGAGGAAACTTTAGTAAAGTAGAGATTAACATAATGTCAGAAGGTTTATCGGCTGGAGGAGCAGAAATCAAAATTCCTAAAGAAGAAAAACAAAAAGCAGCTATTATAGTTCCTAAAAGTAAATAAATATTTATTATCTCTATACCCAATATAAAAACACTAAAAACTAGAATAAAAGAAAGAATAAATAAGCCAAACAGAACAGAACCAATAACGTCTCCTAAAAGAATAGCCCAGAGAGAGATAGGAGATGAAATTAATCTTTCAAAAGTTCGCATTCTTGTTTCCCAAGGAGCTATAACCGGAGTAATAGCTGAAACAGAAAAGAATAAAGCCATTCCTAACAAACCAGGCAATAAAAATTCCCAAGAAGCATCTCTTTTAAAAGAAAAAGAAAGAAACATAAAAGCAGGAATCAATAATCCCTGAATTAAAACAGGCCCTCGCACGTAATAGACAGATAAATCTTTTTTAGTAATAGCAAAAGCTCTTTTTAGTTGTTCTAAAATCTTCATTTATCTTTAGTTAATTTAACAAAAACATCCTCTAGGCTAGCGCCTAAAGTTTTTAATGAAATTATCTTATTATTATTTTCTTTGGAGTAATTAACCAAAACAGAGATAACATCTTCCACCTTTTTACTATATAATTTAAATTTATCTCCGATTTTCTCAACTTTAATTACATCTTTAAACTCCAAATCTCTTTTATCAACTTCTTTTTTAAAAGCAACTTCAATCGAAGCTGTACTTTGAATAGTGTTTTTTAAGTTTTCAGGTCGATCAATTGCTACAACTCTTCCGTAATTCATAATAGCTACCCTATCACAAAGTAAATTCGCTTCTTCAATATTATGAGTGGTTAAAAAGATAGTCTCTCCTCTTTTATTAAACTTTCTAATCAAATTCCTAATTAGTCTAGCACTCTCAACGTCTAAACCACTTGTTGGTTCGTCTAAAAATAAAACTTCTGAATTATTCATTAAGGCCATAGATAAAACAATTCTTTGTCGCATTCCCTTTGAAAAGGTTTTAACTTTTTGATTTCTTTGATCATATAAATTAAACAGTTTTAACAACTTTTTGGCTTTGTTCTCTCTTTCTTTTTTCTCTATCCCGTACAATTCTCCAATTAACAAAAGGTTTCTAATTGCTGAAATATCAATATAAGCATCAGCCATTTCTGGAACAACCCCTATTAATTGTTTAGCTTCTATTGGAAACTTTTGAATATTAAAATTTTTAATAAAAGATTCTCCTTTTGTTGGTTTCAAAACACCAGTTAACATTCTAACAGTCGTGGTTTTTCCAGCCCCATTAGGACCCAACAAACCAAAGATCTCTCCTTTATCAATTTGAAAAGAAATATCATCAACTGCTTTAAAATCACCAAATTTTTTAGTTAAATTTCGCGCTTTAATAGTAGTCATATCAATTATTATAGCAAGAAATAATTAAAAAGCTATTTCGAAAGAAGTTAGATAATAACAATTATCTTTTTAAATTAAATACATAACCAACCAAGCTCTCTAAAAAAACTGCAACAATGCCTTATTCAATAAAAGCCAGCTTAATAAACTAACAAGAAGGAGAATTAAAAAAACTTTTTTCTATCCTAATTTGGCTATTATTTTAATCAAAACAATTAACAAATTAAAAAACAAAAAAAGAGGCATTAAAAACAGGGCTCCCAAAACAAGCAGACAAAACAATATAAAAAGATCAAAAAACAATTTCAATATAAAGACACTCCACCAAATCAAAAGAACAATAAAAGGACTAAAAATAAAAGATAAAATAATTGCCCAAGGAACACTCACGATCTATTTAAATTTAATATTAATTTCAAGAGAATCATTATTCTCAGACAGACCTGACGGATTAGCTTTTTGAAGAATTAAATTTCCCTTTTTCATAAAATCTGGATCCCCTTCCTGATAAGGACTATCAAATTCAATTTCCGCTCCAAATGGTACAAAATCTTCAGTCATCCATTCTTCTTGAGCCTGAGCATAAGTCTCGGCAATAATCCTCCCGTCCCAGTCAGTAAGAATGACAGGGAAGTTTGCCTCAAAAAACCAATAACCTCTTACCTTTCCTTTAAGCGTGAAAGGGCTTTCAATTTCTTCGCCAGGCTTTAAATTATCAAGCGAAATCAATTCACCGCCTATACTTTTTTGAAAAAAAGTAAAACTCTTAACTACTTCTTTTTGCTTTTTCCATAATTCTTCATCAACTGAGCCACTTCTAATAATTTGATCTCCTGAAAAGGGTTCGCATTCCTCATAATTAATTTCTTCTCCGTCTCGAATACAGTCAGTATCAAGATCATCAATTTTTAAAGATATCCAAATAAAACCTGTTTCTGCCCATGATTCTGGATAATCAGCTGGCTTAATGTAGGCAGCAAAAGGAGTACCATCCTCAAGAAGATAAATCTTCGAATCTTCAGTTACTTCCATACCAATATCAAAATCAAAATCTTTTGTTTGGCCAAAAACTCCTTCTGTAGGTACTCCTTCTGGATAAACTGAGACATGATTCACATTAGCAAAATGATCTAAGGGTAAATTAAGAGGAGTCCCCGCTGGCTTAATGTAGAAATTAAATTTAGGACCTAATTCATCTGCGACATCTTGATAATTATTCCATTCATCTTCCGGATATTTTAAAGAAAACTGGTAAGCACCATTAATAAATTCTTCCCAAGTTGAAGTATCAATTTCTTCACTTTCAGTAGGAATTTGTTCACAAGTATAAGCACATACCTGGGCACATACATCTACGTCAGGAGCACAAATAGTTCCGCACTCATTAAACACACCGCCAAGATTTTCACAATGTTCAACAAATTTATCCTTTGGCTGATCAATTGCAGAAGTATAAACAATTTTTGTTTCAAATTGTTCTTGAATTGTAATTTCTGTTTCTTTATCTTCTCTTTGATAAAAATACCAAATTCCACCTACTACTATCATTAAAATTAAAAACCCTAAAATTAATGTTTGTGTTTTTCCTTTATTGTTCATAATAATTTAATTAATTTAATATTCTCTAAAGCACTAACTATATTTTTAAATTGGACATATGCATTATAACAGAAAAAATCCGTATCATCTATAAAGTAGTCAATAGTTAATATTCAAAAAGCTTCATTTAAAAAAAATTATAAGTATCTTTTTAAGAATTTTTCTCTTTTTATAATAGCTCTCATTATCTCCTCATCGTCTGGTTCATAAGGAAAAAACTTTTTTCTAAATTCTTGATTTATTTCTCCCTTAATAGTAAAACCTAAACTTTCTATTACTTTGGGACGTTGAGCAACAAGCCAAGAGATAGCTGCTATTTTTTTAATTTTTTTATCTTTCTTAACAATTTCAGCTAATTTTTTAATTCCGTCTTTTATTAATTCTAAAAAGGCCGTTTCGCCCACCTCCTTCTTAAGTTCTTTAGCAGGAGCAAGATGAACATGAACTACTTTTTTATCTTTATCATAAAAGTGTTCTCCATAGGAAAGAACCTTATTTAAAGTTTTAAAACCCCCTTCCTTGAGAAAGATTTCTCTTTTTATTTTTTCTTGCTCTTTTTCTTTTAAGTCAAAAAATGGCCTAATTGAAGACAAAACACATTTTGTGAAAACATCCTTCTCTTCTACAGAAGAACATTCTTCCAGTAAATTATAAATTTCATTTTTCTTAACTAAACCAGAATCTAAAAAAGGTTTAATTTTAGAAACAATAACATTAATTCTTGCAGGACCATTTTTTTCTTCCTCAAAAATTTTACTTATTGCTTTTTTAATCCTTTTTATATTCTTTAATTCTTCTTTTTGCATATTATTAATTATAGAAAAACTCAAGTTTAAACCGCCTAATAATTACAATTCTCGTTCTATTTAAAAACCCCTAATTCTTCTTGAACAAAGGTTTTTAATATTTCAAAAAGAATTAAGAAAATAACAGTAAAGAGAAAAACTTTAATAATGGAAATATTTAATTCTATAAGAATCATTACTACCCCAACCAAAATAAAAATTTTATAAAACAATGAAGCTTTCATTTTAAAATTCTTTTTTTTATTATTTTTCCTTTAACTTTTTTCCTCTTAACTTTTTTTTAGCCCTTTCAAGACCAGCTGAACATTTATTCCCCCATCCATCTAAAAATTTTCCTTCTTTTAAAACACAAACTACTTCGCAGTTATTTGGACAAAAACCGCATTCAATCCCTCTTGTTTCAAAATCAATATCTTTAATATTAAAATCAAATTCTTCTTTCCTTGGGTATTTTTTAGTATAATCTCGAGAGATAATAGCAGATCCGATTGCTCCCATTAAATGCCCTAAATCATCAACTATTACAGAAAATCCCGTTATTTCTTCAAAAGCTTTAACTACCCCAACATTTTTACTAACTCCACCCTGAAAAACAGCAGGTTCTTTAATATTCTTACCCTTCCCAACATTATTAAGATAATTATGAACAATAGAATTACATAAACCAGCAATTAAATCTTCCTTAGAATGCCCTATTTGAGCCTTATGAATAAGATCTGATTCAGCAAAAACAGTACATCTCCCGGCTATTTTAGAAGGATTTTCAGATTTTAAAGCATAATCCCCAAACTCTTCAACCGGAATATTAAGACGTCCAGCCTGGGACGTAAGAAAAGCTCCTGTTCCTGCTGCACATAAAGTATTCATTGCATAATCAACAACAATCCCCTGATCTAAAATTATCATTTTACTGTCCTGCCCTCCTATCTCAAAAATAGTTTTAATATCTTTATGAAACGATAAAGCCCCAATCGCATGAGCAGTAATTTCATTTTTAACAATATCAGCGCCTAAAACCGTTCCGATTAACTCTCTAGCTGAACCAGTTGTTCCTACTCCTAAAATAGAAAGGTTTTTACCTTTAATTTGGGACTTTAAATCTTCAAGAACTTTTTTAGAAGCTTCAATAGGGGCTCCCTCTGTCCAAAGATAAGTCTGAGCATAAATATTATTAGATTCATCTATGATGACTCCCTTAGTTGAAATAGAACCAATGTCAAAGCCTAAATATGCTTTTTTCATAATTTAATTATTTATTTTGTTTTTTTTCATTTTAAGCATATCATAAAAAGCCTCTATTCTTGTTTTGATACCAGTTTCTGAAGTATGAGCGTCAAAACTAAAGTAAACAATAGGCACCTTATATTCTTTTGATAATTTATGTAAAGCTGACATTGCATTTACTTCTGGCATACAACCAAATGGCTTAACATGGATTATTCCATCAAATCCATCTTTTATCAATTTATGAGCCCTTCCTACACTTTCGGTACCATGAGATCCAATATGAAATTTCAAATAAGGATGAGCTTGTTTTAAAAACTTTTTACCATGAAAACCAAAAGAAAAAGCATCATGCAAAATACTAGACAGAGTCACAAAACGATAAACCCTTACTCCTTTTTTAGCTAATTTCTTTTCTATATAAAAATTAGAAAAAGGTTCCATAAGAATATAAAGTTCTCCAACCAAAGCAACCCTTATTAAATCTTCCGGTCTTTTTGTTTCAATTTCTTTTATTCTTTTTTTATAATTTCTTTCTACCCTTTTTACATCTTTAATAGAGCTAGTTTTCTCTAAGGCAGAAAAAAACTCTTTACTAACTTTCTCATGTTCTCCTTCAGAGACTTCAAAACCTATATTAGCCCTAATTAAAAATTCTATTTTATCAATACATCTTAATCGCCAAAAAGAAAGAGCTAGACATTTAACTATTTCTAAATAAGAAACCCCCTTTTTCTTGGAAATAAAAATTTCTTTAATAGCTCCAAAATAATTATTGCTCAATTTTAAAAATTCAAAATCATATCCTAAGTCTTTAAGTATTTCCTCTTGAACTTCTCCATAATATCCAAAACGACAACCTCCTCCAGCTTGAATTAAAATATTAGCTCCCAACTCTAAGGCTTCTATATAATTTCCTAAATTGTATTTAAAAGGAACACAAGCAGACTCTGGACTATGTTTAGCCCCTAAATCAATTGTTTTTTTAGTTATTGGAGGAGCAATAATTACCTCATCCCCAAATAACCTTGCAATTGGTTCAAGAGCATAAGAATAATTACCCATATGAGGAAAGCTAACTTTTTTAATTGAAGATTCCTTTTTTGTCATTTTTCATTCTTAAAATATCAATAAAACTTTCTAATCTTGTTTTAAGACCCGCTTCTCCTTGTAATTCATCTAAAACAAGAAGGGTGGTGGGTATTTTAATTTTACTTTGACATAAATTAATTACCAAAGAATCAGGACCACAAGGAAAGGTCATTAAAAATATTACTCCATCAACTATTTCTTTATAATACTCAACAGCTCCTAACAAGTCTTTGCTGTAGCCCCAATATAAATCAGATGATATTTCTTTATAAAGACTTTTAGCCTCTTCAGGAATATTGTCTGAGAAAATAAGACTTACTCCTTGCGACTTCAAAAAATCTATTATAGGTTTACCCAAAAAAGAATCATAGGTAGTGTACGGATGAGAAGTAATTAAAACTAAAAGATCATCTTCTTTTTTATTCTTAATTTTTTCAAGTTGGTTCTCTATATTTTCTTTCCGATTCTTTTCTTGGTACTTTTTTGCTTTTATATAAGCTTTTATAATAGAAAAAGGATTCTTTGTTATCCTTAAACCAGCTTTAAAATAAGCAAAAAAATCAAAACAAAAATTATCAGCATCAAGAGTATATTCTAATAAATTTAAATCATCAAAAGTATTTTTAACAATATCATAAAGAGCTACCATTTTTACACAGGTCTGTTCTCCTCTTTTTGGAGAAACAATGTGAGGAATAAAAACATAATCTACCTTATCTTTTAACCAATCAACATGTCCTAAAAATATTTTAATAGACAAGCAACTTTCATCAACAGCTAAATTAACCCCTCTATCTAATATTTCGCTATTAGTTTCTGGACTTGTAATTACCTCGCAATTTAATTCTTCAAAGAATTTTTTCCAAAAAAACCAATATCTATAATAAAGAAGAGCTCTAGGTATTCCAATTTTAAATTTTTTTTTCGCCATTTTAAAAATATTTATTGTAAGATAATATTTCGTTAATAAAATTAAACACTCTTTCTTTTATAAAAATTTAACTCTTAATTCTTTTCTTTTTTCAAAATTTTCCATATTTTTAATTATATTATTTCACTTAGTAAAGAAAAAGGGTTTTGAAACCCTTAAATATTTATTACAGAAAATTAAAAAATGTTTTTACGTATTGAACCTTTTCCATTCACTTTTTGTTCCGTTTAATTGGTTTTGAGCCATAACCAATTCATCATAAATTCCATCAATCAAATCATATTTTTTAGCTTCTTTTAAACTAATCCACACGAATTTATCTGCTTCGCCTTTTTGCAACTTAACATCACCAGATGCATAATCAGCTAAACACGAAATAACTAAAGAAGGGTTACCATCATCATGAATAGTAGCTAAACTAGTCACATATTCAATATTTTTAATTTCTAATCCCACCTCTTCTCTTACCTCTCTTCTTAAAACTTTTTCTAAAACATTATACCAATAAAATTTAGTATCTTTTGGAAGAGAAGAATAATCTTCTATTTCCAATTTACCACCGGGCACAACCCATCTTTTTGGAAATCTTTTCTTATTAGGAGAGCGCCTAGTAATTAAATATTTACCATCTTTAATAATAATAGCTGTAATTACCACTTCGTGAAGACGATCCTTTGATTTATTTTTCATAAATCTACTAAATTATTTCTTAATAGGAATTTCTGTAATTTGACTAATAATCTGTTTTTTAGTTTCTGTATCCAATTCTTTATCTAATAAAGGATAAAGTTTTTCTTCCTCTATTTTTTTGTGCTTTTCTATCATCTTTTGAAAATCAGTAATATCTTTTTTAGCCTCCGTAACAAAATCATCCTTTAAATCTCCTAAAACATCCATCATTTCAGTATGGCTTTGTTCTATTTTTTTTATTAATTCACGAATTTCAGAATTTTCTTTTTTATAAAGTTGAAAAATAACTTTTTCTTCACTAAAAATATGTTTTTTCAGCTCCCATTGAAATTCTTCTAAAAGATCTAATACTCTTAAGCCATCTTTTTCAAGACTTTCTTGAATATCTTTTAATAAGCCTTCAAGTAATCCATGATGAACAATCATCACTTTTAAAATAGAATCTTTATTTTTCTTCATATTTATTTATGATTTTTTGTAATCTTTTATTAACTACCTCCCAATTCACAATATTCCAAAACGCATCTACAAAATCTCCCCTTTTATTTTGATAATCTAAATAATAAGCATGTTCCCAAACATCACAACAAAGAATTAATTCAAAACGAGGATAAAGATTAAGGTTATGTTTTTCAATTTGACTTATAAGCAATAAATCATTTTTAGTACAGTAAGCTAAAGCTGCCCATCCTGAGCCCTCTACAGATTTAGCTGCCTCTGAAAATTCTTTTTGGAATTGTTCAAAATCTCCGAAATTCTTCTTAATTTTTTCTAGAAGAAGACCTTTCGGCTTACTTCCTTCGGAAGATAAAATAGACCAAAAAAGAGAATGAAGCACATGTCCTCCAAGATTAAAAGTCAGGGCTTTAATAGTTGGCTTCATGTCTATTTTTTCATCTTTTTTTCTAGCAGAAGTTATTTTTTCTAAAATACTATTAACATTATTTACATACCCTTGATGGTGCTTTTTGTGATGAATTTCTAATTGTTTTTGAGAAATATAAGGTTCTAAAGAATCATAATTATAAGAAAGGCTCGGCAATTTATAAATATTTTTCTTGAACATTTTTTTATTTATCTTTTATTTTCTATCATTCTACGTATATCCTCAATATCTTTTTTATCTTTTTCCGTTTTTTCTGATTTTTTAATTTCTTCTCGTAATATGTTCGAAATCTCTTCTCGCCACTGCCTTGCTTGAGGTCCTTTGTAATTTACTAACCAATTAGCTAATTTTTTTTCCATAGTCTTAAGAATTAAATCTTCTTCTTCATCCTTTTTTTCTTTTTCAATTTCCTCCTTTAGTTCCTCTATACTCTGTTCCATATTTATTATTGTTTCTTCCTCATTTCCTTTGAATTCTACATCATTAAGCAAAAGCTCTTTTTTAGCTAAAAAGTCTTTATGCTCCTTGTCTGCATTCTGAAATTCTTTATTATCCTTATCCTCTTCCATTTTTTTCTTTTTTTCTTCAATGGCTTCTTCTTTAATACCATTCTGGGTAATAATAATTTCCATGGTTTGATCTAGCCCTCTCTTAATTGATTCTAAACTTCTTTCTAATATTTCTATTTTTTTCATTTCTTCACTAAAAATATTCCTTATTTCTTCTCCCGTAAAACCATTAAAGTCATGTTTATCTTTTTCATCAATAAAACCTGAAGCATAATTTCTAAATTCAACATTATCTTTTGGAGGATTATCATCCTTATCAAATGTCTTTATTGTGCTATCTGGATGATTTTTGTTCCACTCTCTTATTTTTTCGTTCATCTTTTCTCTAGTATTAATTGCCTCTTTTTCAACAATCTTCTTATACGTTTCTTTATCTTTACTTCTTAATTCTTGAAGTATAACTAAAGCTTTCTTATGATATTCATAAAATTCTTCTCCTAAAGGAAGTCTTATTAAAGACTCCCTTAAACCATCTATTATTTCTTGTTCATTTTCAGGTTTCTTAACTTCTCTATCAGGAAAGCTCTTTTCTAAAACAGCTCTTTGCAGAATACCTTTTAAATCGTCCAATACTAATTTACATTCTAGCTTTTTTTGTTCTGTAAATTCCTGTTCTATTTCAGAATATTCATCAAGTTTTCCTTCTTCTTTAAGCCATCTATAAACTAAAAATTGTTTTTCGGGAGAAAGTTTTTGAAATTGTTCTCTCCCTCTTACCCATTCCTTTTTCTTGCCCCTTTTTTCTAAGATTTTTACTGCTTCTTTTAAATTATCATTCTTTTCTTTTTGTGCTATCCGCTCCAGTTTATATTTCCCGCCACGAAATGCATAATCTCTTTTAGGTTGAAGATTGTCTATTAAATCTTTCACCTCTTCTTCTCCAGGTTTCTTGTATAAAAATTCTCTCTGCTTTGATAAGCTTTGATCTTCTGCTTTTCTTGTTTCTTGTTCACCTTCCGGACTAAACTCTTTAAAGTCTTCCTTTTTCATAAGCTTTAACCTTAAAGCTTTTAGTTCTTTTTTCTTTTCTTCATCCTCTTCTTTATTAATCATTATCTGCATTTGTTCTAGTTTACCTTTATCAAACAATTCAACAAAATCTATCTTTTCTTTCGTAGTAAGAGATTCTTCCGTTTTTTGCTCTTCTTCTTTTTTATCAGGACCTTTTTCAATACGAGAAAATATTTTCTTAAAAAAATTCATAAGTTTTATTAATTTTATAAAATTTGTGTTTATTTATTATAACAAAATAAAGCAAAGAAACAATCTACAACCTTAGCGATAAAAGCTAAGGTTTTTTCAAGAAACACTATGATTATTCTAAAAAACTAAGGTTGTAAAATTTCTTCTGTTTCTCCATTAATTGAGATAACAACTTCCTCTATAGATTCAAATTGTTTTAATGTTTCCTCTATTTGATTTCTAATAGCCATAACCCAAGCAGAGCCCGCTACCCCTTCTTCCAACTTTTCATTAAAATCAACTCTTGCCACTCCTTCCTCTATTTCAATACTCTGAAGCTCTACCCCTTCGTTAATTGAAGTTGATAAGTCATCTCCTTCAGTTGTAAGAGGACCTTTTAAAAGTTCTTCTATGGCTGCTCTAGCAGTAGCAACAGTATAAGGAATTGTTCTTTCCACCTCAACAAGTTCTTCCTGTCCTTCAACAACCTTTAAAAAGTAAAGACTTATAGTAATTTCATCTTTTAAAAATTCTCCTGCAATTTCATCGTAAATACCATCAGTAACAACTTTCACCACTACCCCATCCTCAACCAGAACAACAATTGTATGTGGAGTAATAGCTTGAGCTAAACTCTCCCCAGTCCTATCTCCATAACCAGCGTGTCTAGACTGAAATTCATATTCAACTTCATAACAATTTTCACAACCAACTAAATCTAAACCTCTTTCTTCGACAAAGGTAAGATTTTCTCCATCAAAATTATAAGTAGGAGAATTATTTTCAATCCAGTTTCTAGCAATATCCTGAACATTTTCACTTTCTAATGTAATTTTTTCTAGCTTATAAACTAAAACTTTATTATCTTCTTGGAGTCCTTCAATAAAAACTCTTGTTCCAATCATCTTGTCATCCAGTAAACTACAATCGATTTCATCATCTATAAAACACTGACTACGACTATCGAAATAAAGCTCTTCTTTTAGTCCTGGACTTCCTGCTCTCTCGAAAGAAAGATACCAAATTCCTGGCTCAAGACCGGGAGAATCTTTAATTAAGACTCCTTCTTCTATAAAGTTTGCTTTTTCTGTGAGACTTCCTTCTTCAGTCTTATTGTGAAGATAAAACCCAACAGAAACGAAAACAATTAAAACAACAATGATAAAACCCTTTAAACCTCTTTTTTGCATTTTTCTTAATTAATTTATTTTTTTAAAAAATACTTCCTTATTATTATACTTTTTAACTTCAAAAAAGCCAGTAAAAGTTGTTTCTTTCTTTTTTAAATTAAATTATGTAATTATAAAAACCCTCTTTTAATACTAAAATTGGCTTATTCTTTATTTACTTATCCCATTCAAATTGATTTCCAAAATGTCCCCATTCGGCTGTTTTTTTATAAATTGGATCTGTAAGATTTAAATATTCTATTATTCCTTTTGGTGTTAGATTATATCCTTTTATTTCCTTTTCTTTACCATTTACAAAAGCCACTGCCATTACTGGTTCAGCCACCCCAATTGAGTAAGCTAATTTAACTAATACTTCTTCGGCTTTATACTTTCTAAGATAATCTACTGCAATTCTTCTTGCCATATAAGCACCACTTCTATCTACTTTTGTTGGATCTTTACCGGAAAAAGCTCCGCCGCCAATAGGTATTTGTGGTCCATAATTATCTACTACTATTTTTCTTCCCGTTACCCCAGTATCAGCTTCAAACCCACTAATACTCCAATCTCCGGAGGGATTACAATAAATTGAAATATCCTTTTTAAAAGAATTTTTGTTTAACCATTCTTTTATTGTCTTTTTAAGTTCTTTTTGACTAACATTAGCAAAACTAGAAACTACACATCCTATTTCTCCGCCCTCAATAGTTACCTGTGTTTTTCCATCTTCTTGATATTTGGAATAAATATAACGAGCTAAGCTTCTAGCCAAATAAAGTTCTTGAGGTATCATTTCTTCATTCTCATTACAAGCATAACCTACCATAATTCCTTGATCTCCTGCTCCCCCTTTATCTACTCCCTTTGAGATTTCCGGACTTTGTTTAACTATATTGGTTTGAACTCCATATTTTTCTCCAACTATTTCTTTTACTACTATAGGAACATCAACATAAGCTTTTGTTGTTAATTCTCCTGTTATCGTAATTATATTATGACCACCCATTGTTTCTAGTGCCACCCTACTATTATGATCTTGCTTTAAACATTCATCTAAAATAGCATCTGATATCTGATCACATACTTTATCCGGATGTTTAGGTGTGACACTTTCAGCTGTTTTATATGTATTTTTCATTATATTTATGATCTTCCTTTTTTGCATTTTCTCATTCTCTCATTTTATTGTCAAAATAAAAAGTTTAATCAAGTTCTTTAAATTGTTCCTATTCTTCATTTCCTGACTAGTTTGTTCTAATTTATAAACGTAACATCTGTGCAAAAAAATAATCAAAACTTTTTTATTACAAAATCAAACACTCTTTTAAAAAGAGTGTTTGATCAGAAGTCTCCAATTTCTAAATTACTAAAACCTGCCGAGCCCTGCACCAGTTGGGCTTACATAAGTTGCCCCTTTTCCACTTTCAACCTCTTGAATAATGGCAAAAGATCCCCAAATAGCAGGACCAATTTCTTCACTATATTCCCACTTTGAATTATTGTACAGCTATTATTATTTTGTTTTTTGAACGTATTTCCATTAACCGCTAAAACTGCTCCTAAAATTTTAAGTCTAATTCTAGTAGTTTTTGTTTTAACTGCTCAGGTGTTTTAAAATTAATAACATTTATCCCAAGATCCCTTGCAGGATTAAGTAATTCTGGCTTATCATCAATATAAACACATTCTTGAGGCAAACTAGAGGTCTTACCTAAAACCATTTCATATACTTTAGGATCAGGTTTACGAGTACCAGCCATATAAGAAAGAACACCATCTTTAAATTTATTTAAAAAATTATATTTTTGATCTAAATAGTTTACTCTTTCTTGAACGTTATCGGATAAATATAAGAGTTCATAATTAGCATTAACTAATTTATCAGCAATATTGGAAACATCTTCAACTAACCTATATTCTCCTAACCAGGTATCAGATAAAACCTTTGAAGAAATATTTAAATTTAATTGATTTTTAAGTAATTTCCAAAACTCTTTAGCCGTTAGTTTTCCTGCTCTATATTTAGTGCTTAATTCACCTTTATAAATACTTCTAACTTTTTTTGAAGAAAGATTATATTTTTCACTAATTAATCTAATGGCACGCTTAGTTCCATTAGTAAAATAAACACCACCAAAATCAAAAATAACTGTTTTTATCACATTCTTTTGCATAATTTTTAATTTTAATAATACACTTTAGGTAAAGTTTTTCAAATAAAAAAGCCGCTACCTGAGGTAACGGCCATAAGCAAGATTATTTTTTCTTTCTTTTCTTGCCTTTCTTCTTTTTGGCCATTTTTATATACGACATAAAGTCGCCTTAAAAGAGATTTAATAAGTAGATGAAGTCGACCATCCTACTTACTTATTTTCTCTACATTTTTATTTTTTTCCAAATCATATCTTCTTCTACAGAACAATAAAAATCCAACTAAGGGCACCACATATAATAATCCTCCCCAAGCAAAATAATTTACATATTCTTGTATTGTCCCCTCAAAACCCAGCCAATTCCCCACATCATACACCTCCCATGGTTGACGAGTTAAAAAATGTTGAAAATATTCATGAATCAGTTTTGGAATTATTAAAGCAATCAACATTGTAACTTTTTGCAAAGAAGTTAGAGAAAATTCTTCTTTTTTATTCAATAAAAACAACACTAAGCACCAAATAACAAAATTTTCAAAAACATTTGGAAAAATAAATAAGAAAAATCGCTTTTGCGTTAACCAATGTAAAATCATGCCAATCAAGCGATAGAAAAATAATCCTATTGCTACTTTTTTTATCCAACTATCTTTCCATAACCACACTATCCAAAGTATAAATAACCAATAATATAAATCCATTGCCTTGTCCCAAGACTGATAAATCATCATATCTTGGTCTGTCATTACATTTACAAACTTCCAATCATACATATCTACCACATTAGAGGCTAAAAGCCCCCCTAATGACCAACGCAACATCAAAAGAGGTACAAACAATCGAACAATTGTTACATACCATGGAATTACGCTCATATAATTATATAAAAAATAAATAATAGATTCTTATTTCTTCTTTCGAGCCTCTTGAGCTTTTTTTATATTCCTTTTTCTAGCCTCTTTCTGAGCCTTAGTTGGCTTATCTTTTTCAGGAATATTTTTTCTTGGTTTCGCTTTAAAAATATCTCCTTTAATATGTTTTGGTTTTGATCCAAGCTGATCTAAAACTTTTTGAACATCTTCATCAAGAGCTTTTAATTCTCCGCCTTTAAATTCTGCTCTATCTTTTTCAATTAACCAGACATGAGTATCCCAAGAACCATTTTCTCGTTGTCCAGCTAATCTTTGAATACCGCCCTTATCGCCAACGTCATCATTAATAAAAAAGTTAAACTGATATTTATCCCGAATAATTATCCTATAATAATCGCCCTCTCCTCTTGACCCAGGCTTTGCTCTTTTTCGACCTTCTGGTTGAGCTGCCGCTCTTTCTTCTTTGGACATATTTTTCCACTTCTTCTGAGCTTTTTTAATATTTTTCTTAGCAGCTTCTTTTTGTTTTTTGGTTGGCATAGTTCTTTAATTACTTTATTGTATTATACTATTATCTTTTTTAGCCTTAATTAAAGACTTGTTTTTAGTTGTTCCTCTATTTGTTGAATAACTGCTTCTTCCTGTCCAGATGGATTTTTAATCTCTTTAAAGTAGTTAATTATTCTTCCAGCTTTTAAAACAAGACGGACTTTAGTTAACCAAGAATCAAAAGAAATATTATTCCAAAGATTAAAAACTAAACCTATTCTCTCTCTAATCATCATTGGAGTTCTAGATTCAGTATCAACCCAAGATGGTCCTCTTACTTTTTGACTATCAATTGAAGCCATTTGATTTGCAAAATCATAGAGATCATCAAAGTTTAAAGTTACAGTAAAATCTAAATTATCTTCTGTACTATCTGATATTTTTAAAATTGAATCTTTGTTAACTTTAATATATCTTTTTAAAAATTGACCCCCATTATCATCCAAGACTACTGCAAAATCTAAAGAATTTCCAAAACCACTAACAAGTTTATCTATAATTTCCATCGGCTCTTTCTTTTGTTTAATCTCTTCTTTTTCAACTTCAGATGGTCCAAATGTACTTTTTTGAGAAAGTTTTTCTTGAATATCTCTTTTCATTTCCTCTTTACTTGGCATTACTTTATATTTATAAAGAGTGCTCCAAGCTTTAAGATTATCACCCGTAGAAACCTTTTCTTCCCAAACATGAAACTCTTTATTTCCATTCTTATAGTCTATTTCAATTTTTTGAAATTCTTCAGGCCAAGAACTATATTCCTTACATTTTAATAATTCCGAAACTCTCTTTTCATTTCTGATTAAAAAATCCATTAATCTTTCGAAGCCAATAGCTGTATCTTGCTCTTCATTATTCTTTAAAAAAGCAACATACCAATCAAAAAATTCTTTATTTATTGAATTTTGAAGCTTTTTTCTAAAATTTAAAGCTGTATCATATCCAAGACATCTCTCATTTTGAAATTCTGAATTTAATTGAGAACTTAATTTATTCACAAAATCAGAAAATTCTCCATTTTGCCCTTGATGATCAACAGAAAAATAATTAGCACCTTTTTCTTTTGAACAAGTAAGCGTAAAAACTATTTCGCTTTTATAAGAACTACAAACTTCCTCACAATCCTCTTCATACCAACACCTATCTAAACAATCATCATAACTTTCTTCTAAAATAGTATTTTTAAATCTTCTTTCCTCTGGACGAGGCTGAATAAGATAATATCCCCCTTTAAGATAATCAGGGAGTTCTTCTTTTTTAATTTCTTCCATTGATCTAGATTGATCTATACATCTATTGTATCGGTCCATCGGTTTTCTAATTTCGAATAATTGTTCAGCCAATTTACTAAAATTAGGATTTTCTTTTTTAAGTTCTTTTTTTAAATCTTTTTGAAAATCTTCAATTTCTTCAGGCCATTCATTTTCTAAGTAAGACTCAGTAAACAACCTTCCCCCTATACTATATCCAAAATTATAATAACCCTCTCTAACCTCATAAGTACCTAAATAGATATCAATGTCATGAGTTTGAATACTATAACCATATTTATGCTTATGTTTGTCTAAAGAACTAACATCTTGCCAGCCAGGAATATTATTTTCTTTTAAATATTCATCATTTTCTTTTTTATAATACTCAAGAAGAACAACCATTTGAGGAACAGATATTCCCCCTCTATCATATCTTTGAGCTACACTTTCAAACTTCTGAAGAAAATAATTAAAAGTTAAAGAGTTAGCTGAAACTGGAACAGCTAAAATTAATAAGAATAAAATTATAATAGCCTTAGAAGTTTTATTTTTCATATTTTTATTTATATATAGCAGTAATAATATAGCCCAAACTGAACCCTAAAATATTAATCCTGACTAATATTTAATATCTCAACTGATTCAAAATTAGTTATTATATATATTTTCTCTATAGCTACTCGAATAACAGCTGTATCTTCAGAATTTATAAAGTTTTTTAGTTTTGGATGTCGCTTAGCAAGAATATCTGCATATTTATTTTTCTTTACTCCCTTAATATCCTCAGCCATACCTTGCAATGTTACAGACATAGCTTCATTAAAATCATCAGGTTGATTCGTTGTATTATCAATAAGAAGTGCTACAGAGTGATTTGCAACTATATGCCTATATTTAAGACGATCTCGCTTTGTAGCAAAGATTAGATATCTTAAGTCATTAGTAACAAGAAAAGAAACTAAACAGCAGTAGGGCTTATCTTTTTTAGAAGTAGCAAGCACTGCATTCAGTTGAGAATCAAACAGTTTCCTTATTTTTGATTTTGGTGTTTTCATTTACTTTTTTATTTTCTCTAGCAATATCAAAATTTTATATCATAACAAAATATTATCGTTAGAAATTTTGATTGCTCCCTCTTTCCCAATTAAGTTAATATTATCACTATTTGTAATCCTTCACAATTTTTAAATTAGTCTCTTAGAGAGAAGTTAAATTAAAAAAGGACGTTATAACAACGTCCAACTTGTTCCCTGGCTCGAACATTATTAAAACTCTTTAAAATAAAGGTTATATACTCACTATTAGAAAGCAATTAAAATGAATTAATAAATTTCTTAAGCACACTTCTCTGCTTCTTCAATAATTCTTCTCATATAAGAAACTGTTTCTACCGGATAACGACCAATAGCGGTTTCTTCCGAAAGCATAACAGCTAAAGCTTTTTCAAAAACAGCGTTAGCTACATCAGAAACTTCTGCTCTAGAAGGGTGAGGTTTTTTTACCATTGATAAAAGCATTTCTGTGGCAATAACAAGAAATTTATCTTCTTTTAGAGTTTTTTTAGAAAAACTCTTTTGTAAACAAGGTACCTTTTCTAAAGATACTGCTTTCCCCAAATCCCCTCTAGCAACCATTACGCCCCAGGAAGCATCTAATATCTCCGTAAAGTTTTCAACTCCTTTTGTTGATTCTATTTTACTAATCACCTTGCATTCAGGGATCTCTCTTTTCACTATTTTAACTTGTTCAGAAGATTCTGAAAAAGAAAGAGCAATTATAGAAGGATCATACTGAATGATATTACTAGCAACTTCTGGCGATCGAATATCAAATATAACCTGTACAGGTTTAAGCTTAGAAACTTTTTTAATGTTTTCAGCAAGAAGAGCATGTTGTTCTTCATCACTATAAGCTGTATTGATACGAACAAAGTCAGCCCCTGCTTTAATAATTTTTTCAAAAACTTCATATTCCAAAGAAGCAGGACCAACTGTAGCAATTATTTTTGTTTTTCTTTTCATAAACTTCTAGAAATTACATTAAATATCCTGTCATTAAAGAAGCCACTCCAAAATAAATAAACAAAGTTACTAGATCAATGATAATAGTAGCAAAAGGACCCACAGCTAAAGCAGGATCGATATTTATTTTCTTAAAGAGATAAGGGAGAAAGCTGGCAAAAAATATAGCGAATATAATACTCAAAAACATAGAAAAACCAATAATAAATCCAAAAATAGAAGAACCCCAACCAAAAGTTAAAACTAGAGAAATAATACTTCCACAAATTATCGCAATCATTATGCCTGTTTTTATTTCTTTTAATAAATACTTTTTTATTTTAAATCTAGGTTCTAAAGCCATAGCTCTTATTATAATAGTTGTTGATTGAGTACTAGTAGCATCACTCATATATACTAAAACTGGCATAAACATAGCTAGAGTTAAATAAGAGCTTAAAATATGTTCAAAAAGCCCTACAATTTGAGCAGCAATAATTCCTCCTAAAAGCCCGACAATAAGCCAAGGAATTCTTGATTTAACCCTCTGGACAGAAGAGATATCTGCTAAACTCTCTGCTGGAATAATACCTGCCATAGCAGCTATATCCTCAGTAGTTTCCTCTTCCATAACTTCCATAGCATCATCTACCGTTATTATTCCCAAAATCTTATCTTCTTGATCCACAACAGGGATAGCAACAAGATTGTAATCATTAATAATTTTGGCTACTCTTTCCTGATCCACTTCTGGAGTAGTCTTGATTATTTCCTTTTTCATAATATTCTCAAGCTTGTCTTCGGAATGAGCAAGAATTATTTGTCTCAAAGATAAAATTCCAACTAATCTTTTTTCATCATCTACAATATAGACATAATAAACAGGATATTCTTTTTTGTCCTCTCTAATACTTTTTATTGCTTCTCTTACCGAAAAATCTTTATTAAGAGCTATAAACTCTGTAGTTATCAACCCACCAGCTGTTTGGGGAGAATATTTTAATAAAGATCTTATCTCTTTTTCTTTACTTTTATCAAAGATCTTTAAAATTTCTTTTCTTTTTCTTGCTGAAACATTCTGAAGGATATCAACTGTTTCATCGGAAGGAATATTTGAAAGCAGCTTCGCATCTTTTTGAAGAGATAAAGAATTAATAAAATCCGCCCCCATCTTTGAGGGTAATTCTGGCAATACTCTCAAAAGTTCCTTAAAAGACAATTGTGATAATATTTTATTTCTTTTCTCTTCTTCAATTTCTTTTAAAATCAAAAAAACCTCATGAGGATGAAGAGTTAAATCAATTTCTTTTTTCTTTTCTTTTCTGCTTGATTTGATTATTTTTTTTAATCTATTCCACATAGAAGTTTATTCTTAAAGATTTTTAATATTAGCAACTTTTATTTCTTCACATTTAAAGTTTACCAAAAAATCGCCAAAAAGGCGACCGATTATTAAGTTTCTTAATAGTTAAACTATGAATACTCCCTAGCTCTGACGTTGTTAGAACTTTACAGAATAAGTATTATATTTCTACTATCAGAAAACAAATCAAAAAAATAAAAAGGCTACAAAAAGTTCTTTAAAATCATTAGCTAATTTACTACGCTTTAATTTATATTATATGCTCCATTACCATGAAGAAAGCTTCTTGTTTCACAAAAGAAATTACTAACACCCCTTCCGTTTATTTCTCACCCTCAGATTTTGACTTCTCTAAAAACCGCTGGATAATCTTGGAGACTTTATCCTTTCTCGCACTCGCCAAAACAGGCAGAGCTACAAGTACCGAAGCATTTTTTGTTGGTAGTAACTCAACACCACCTTGAGCGTATTCTGCAAGGTTAGTTAAAAATTCGTCCAACCATGAAGGACTTACTGTTAACACATCGTCAAAATCTATCTGAATTGGCTCATTTTTGTTAAGTGTAGGACGAATAGCATTGAATGCTTCAAGTCCAACTGGCCGGGAAACAAGCACTCTTCCAAATTTTTTAAGTTGAATTGTTTGCATATACTAAAAAGTTATTACAGCATAGGTTCCTCGGATATTATTAGAGGAAACTCTTATTTTTATAAGATCTGGTTTTATTGAACATTTTAACTCAGCTATCCCAGAACGGAATAGTAAGCCAATTGGCTTTGATTCTACAATTCGCCGCACAACCTTTAATCCATTTCCTCGTTTTTCAGGAGCTCTACCAGATACAATTTCGGTAAAAGCTATGTGTAAAGCTTCAATATCTGTTTCAATATTCGGACGTACACGAAGCAGTGTTTTTTTAACACCTTGTCCTCTGTCAGCAAGAACAATAACCCGCTTTCCAATGTTATGCGCAAAAAAAACTCCAGGTGCGTCTGGCCAATTACCTATATTGTGCATAAAAGAATTATCACCTATTTCACCTGTAACCGTAACTAGAAGCGATATTATATCCTGGCTTAACTGGTCACTTTGAAGGAAAATTTCTCCCATTTTTTCCAACCGGCTTGTAAAACGATCTTGCCGTTTACAATAATATTTCGACTGAAGTTTTGGCGGCTGGGCACTACTAGTCCAGGTCAATCCCAAAGCAGATAAGTCAAGCCTAAAATGCTCCAGATCTTTACGAAAATAGTAACGATGCCCACCAACACTTCGCCAAGCTTTTAACTTTCCGGAAGCATCCCAGCGCCGCAAAGTTTGGATTGAGACCCCTAAAAAATCAGCTGCCTCACCTATACTTATTTTATTTTTTTCTTTCTTCATTATTGTATAGATATCTTATTAAATCTATACAAATTTGTCAATATCTATACATTATTTTTCGAAATCTATACAAATTGAGCAAAACTCACCTCGTATAAAAATGAAGTCAGGTGATTATAAATTACTTGACACGAGTAGTTTCTATATAAGCTTCCTAGTTCGGACGTTATTAGAACACTACAAGATGAGGGCTATATGATAACTCTTGAGAAACAACTAGAAGAAATTGATAAGTTGATATTAAATTCTCTTACTCCAAATTCGTGATATTTTCTTTGCTTTTGATATAAAATCACCAGCTATATCAAAACCTATTTTATTATAAAAAATTAAATTTACTTTATTTAATTTCAACCTTATTACATTCTCTATTTATTTTTTCTGTATTTACTAAAATACCCTCTTCTGTCAATAAATTATATAACAAATCAATATTTTCAATCTTGTTATCTTTTTCCTCGTATTCATGAACAATTATTCCTTTAGGTTTATCAGGAATATAATAAAGTTCTGACATATAAAGATTATGGGGTTCAGCAAGCTCAACAGTATTCCATTTAATTACTGTATCTGATAATAAATTATCAGTTGAAGCCCTACCTATAGGATCTTCCCAATCCCTATTAATTGGGCCACTATATAACCCTATTCCTCCAGGCCTGCCTGCATGTTCTGCGTAAGAAGGATTAATATTTATCATGTTACCCAGAATAGAAAAATCTTTAACATAATTATGTTTTGCACCATTAAGCCCTGCCATTACATATATTCCATGATTAATAAAACCTTTGATTTCGTTACTTATAATTTCAACATTCTTAAGCATATTGTTTTCCGGATAAACAATCGGTCGATAATCTGGTTTATCATGTCTTGTTGAAGAATCTCCAGAACTGAAAAAAATACCCTGCATAGCAGGAGTATCATCTTCACCTAGTATTGCTTCTATTTTGTTATTTGAAATAACAACACCATCAACTAGATTTCCGCTTGATCCGTTATCGCCCGATGCTATTCGTATACCTGCTGTGTCTCCAAAACCTATTATTTTTATATCATTATCAGCAATTACTGTATCTATTATCTTATTATCATTGGAGCTTCCCCAAGAACCTGCTATAAGCTGTATTCCTGAAACGAACCTAACTCCTCCCACAACAATCCTATTATTAATAATTTTGGTATTTTTTATTTCATCACCTGAAAAGCCTTCGATATGAAACTTTATACCTCCAGCGGCCTCCATATTATTATTAACAATCGTAGTATTTAACCATTTATTATTGGTTTCTACTATTTCATCAACTTCCGTTTCCGTAAAATTTATCCCTTGATGCACCGTAATAATTTTCCCCTTATCCGATTTTATTGTCACATTGCTAATAATATTGTCAGTAAAAACTCTTCCCTTTCCTTTAGGAAAAAAAACAATACCAGAATCAAAATCTTTAATTTTCAAACCATAAATAACATTTCTACTAGAAGAAATAGTAAAGGCCACTGATTCATAATCTCCTCCTTCTTGAAAGCTCTTAATCGTAATATCTGGCCCACCATCATTAGTAATGTCGCCATTAACAATAACATTCCCACCATTTAGTTCTGGTAAAAAAGAACCATTCCAAGAACCTATTTCAATCTCAGCACCTTTAAGATGCTCGGCAAATTTTATGGTATATTTTCCAGGAGAAAGTGATGTAACTTTCATTGCTTCTCTAAATGAAATACCATCCGATCCGGGATTATCTAATAAAGAATCTAAACTAGAAACGCTTCCGTTTACAATATCTGAATCGTTTGTGACGGTAATGATATCTCCCCACTCCAGTGGAATTTCAGGAATCTCATATTCAAAAGTATCTGATTGATATGCTTTTACTCCAACTTCTCCACAAGAAGCATCCCATTCTTCCTCAAGAACCATTTCTTTGTCTTTTTTTTCTAAAGTAAAAAACAAAATACTACTGAAAATCAATAGTCCTACTATAATAAATAATATTAAATTTCTTTGACTCATAACTTTTCAATAAAAAATGTTTTGCAAATCTCGAAATTAAAAAAGAAGCATCTCTTTTTTTTATTCTTAAATTTTACGATTTTTCTTATTAAAGACTAGTCCAATTAATACCATCTTCTGAGTATGAGACATTTCCTTCGCCTCCAACAATAAACTTACCATTAGCATATACAACTGAATTAGCATGAGCATCTCCAAATTTAATACCTGTATCTTTTCCTGCTGGAAGATTAGTCCAATTAACACCATCTTCTGAGTATGAAGCTTTACCATCATCTCCAACAGCTACAAACTTACCGTCACCATATGCAATTGAATTAATTCTATCGTAAGATCCAAACAAAATACCAGAATCTAAAGTATATTTTCCTGGCGAAAGACTAGTCCAATTAATACCATCTTTTGAGTATGAGGCTTGACTCACAGCACCAACAACCACAAACTTACCATCACCATATGTAATTGAGTTAGCGCCAACATCTCTAAATTTGATACCTGCATCCTCTCCTGTTGGAAGACTAGTCCAATTAATGCCATCTTCTGAATATGAAGCCTTGCCATCATTTCCAACAACTATAAATTTATCATCGCCATATACAACTGATTGAGCAGCCGAATCCCCAAATTTAATACCTGTATCTTTTCCTGCTGGAAGACTAGTCCAATTAATGCCATCTTCTGAGTATGAAGCATTCCCTTCACCTCCCACAACTAAAAATTTACCATTAGCATATATAACTGAATTAACAGAAATAATATCAGAATAAGAAAACTTAATTCCCTTATTCTCTTCTACCGGAAGACTAGTCCAATTAATGCCATCTTCTGAGTATGAAGCTGTAGAATCACCACCAACAGCTACAAACTTACCATCACCATATGCAATTGAATTGATCTCCCAATCCTCAAATTTAATACCTTGAGGAAACCCTCTTTCGTCATATCCTGTTGGAAGGCTAGTCCAATTAATACCATCTTCTGAGTATAAGGCTATTCCCTCATCACCAACAGCTACAAACTTACCATCACCATATGCAATTGAATAAATATCAAATTCTTTAAAATCAATTTCCGTATACTGCTCTCCACTATCTCCGTTTTTTATAATTTCTTCTTCAGTATTATTAAAACTATCCCCTAAAAGGAGCCACCCACCACCTAGAAGTAGAACAATCAAGACTAAAATAACAATATTTTTCATAAAAGTTATAATTTATTTTTAAACTTTCGACTTTTTTTATTATAACATTAGAAGACAAATCAAAGAAATAAAGACACTACAAAAAATCATTTAAAACCAGTACTTAGTTTGCTACACTTTATATATAAATTAAAAAAATCTAAAATATAATTATGAAAAAAGAAAAAGTAGTAATTTGTGCTAGCGCTTCCTTAGAAAAAGAAATATTAAATTATAAGAAAAAATTAAATGATT
>CAYSZX010000002.1:0-74040 GCA_964435835.1 uncultured Candidatus Saccharibacteria bacterium
AACGATTTCGCAGAATGTGGAATTATTATCTTTTAAGTTGTGCAGGTTCTTTTAGGGCTCGTCGTAATCAATTATGGCAAATAGTATTTTCTAAAATTAAATTTAGAAAAAGTTACAAAAGTGTACGTTGAATTATAAAATTATTCAAAACACTTGACAAGCTTCTCTTTTTTTGTTATGCTATTTATGAACATAGAAAAGTTGGGTGTTTCCTTTTCTATGGGAGGTGAAAAGAACACCAGGTTGTCTAGAAAATCTTGCCCGTATTTTAGACAATCAGAGATGAGGGCGTAGTTTCTTATAATTTGGTCACTTATAAGAATAAGAAAAGACCACTAATTCGGGATATTGGTAAGATTACAATATCCCTCTTTTTATTTTAAGTATTTTTTATCTTGTAGTTTTTTGGGCATGTATTCTTGCTTTTCTTGATAATCATGATCTGGACTATATTTATAATCTTTTCCATATCCTAACTCCTTCATTAATTTTGTTGGAGCGTTACGAAGGTGTAATGGAACAGGAAGATTTCCATATTTTTTAACATCCTGAGCTGCTTTTCCGTAAGCAGAATACAATTGATTAGATTTTTTACATTGAGCCATATAAACAACAGCTTGAGCTAAAATTACATTGCACTCTGGCATTCCAATAAAATGACAGGCTTGATAGGCTGCAACAGCTTGTTCTAAAGCTCTTGAATTAGCTAGGCCAATATCTTCAGAAGCAAAACGGACCAGTCTTCTGGCAATATATAATGGGTCTTCTCCCCCTTCTAACATTCTTGCTAGCCAATATAAGGCAGCGTTAGGATTAGAACCCCTCATTGATTTATGAAGAGCTGAAATAATATTGTAATGTTCTTCTCCATCCTTGTCATAAAATAAATGAGATTTTTGAAAAGATTCTTTAATAATTTCAGGAGTGATCTCATTATCTTCTGTTAATGTGACAGCATATTCTATAGCATTAAGGGCTTTTCGAGCGTCTCCATTACTCATTTGTGCAATGAGATCTATTTCTTTTTCTTTGATTTTAATATTCAAATTACCTAACCCTTTTTCTTGATTCTTTATTGCTCTTTTGAGTATTTTTTTAATATGGTTCTTGTCGAGTTTTTCCAAGACAAAAACCTGACACCTTGAAAGTAAAGCACTTCTGACTTCAAAACTTGGGTTTTCTGTGGTTGCTCCAATCAAAGTAATAGTTCCCTTCTCTACGTAAGGTAAAAGAGCATCTTGCTGTTTTTTATTCCAACGGTGAATTTCATCTAAGAAAAAAATAGTTTTATTTTTTAATCTTTTCATTTCTTCCGCTTCTTTAATAATTTCTCTTAAATCACTTAATCCACAAGAAGCAGCACTCATTTCTTTAAAATTGGATTTTGTTTGTTTGGCAATAATAAAAGCTAAAGTGGTTTTTCCACTTCCTGGAGGTCCCCAGAAAATCATCGAGGGTAAATCATCTTTCTGAATTGCTTTTCTTAATAATTTATTTTTACCAACAATTTTTTCTTGTCCAAAGAAATCTTTTAGATTTTCTGGTCTTATTCTTTCTGCAAGCGGTTTAAACATAAATTTATTATATCATTAAAAGAACAATTTTTTCATGATATACTTATTTAATAATTAATTTTAAAAAATATGAAATATAAAAGAGTTGTTATTAAACTTGGCGGAGAAACTTTATCAAAAAAAGGCCAATTTGGTATTAACGCAAGTAGGGCTAAAAAATTAGCAAAAAGAATTAAAAGGATTCATGATTTAGGAAATCAAGTAGTTATTATCATGGGAGCTGGCAATATTTGGCGAGGGGCTCAAGGGCAAGCTAAAGGAATGGATAGATCTATTGCTGATGAAATTGGAATTTTAGCTACTGTTATGAATAGCTTAGCCTTAGAAGATGCTTTTAAAAAATTAGATATTGGAGTTCGTCTTCACACTTCAGTGGCAATGCAACCAATTGCTGAGCCTTACAGTAGATTAAGAGCAATTTATCAATTAGAAAAAGGCTATATTGTTATCGTCGGGGGCGGAACAGGTCATCCTTACTTTACTACTGATACGGCAGCAGCCTTAAGAGCAGTAGAGATTAAAGCGGATGCTTTTATTAAAGCAACTAAAGTAAATGGTATTTATACAGAAGACCCTAAGAAGAATCCAAAAGCAAAGAAAATAGATAGAATTAATTATTTAGATTATATAGACAGAAAAATAAAGGTCTTAGATAACACCGCTGTAACTCTTTGTATGAATAATGATTTACCTATCATTGTTATTGGCTTGAAAGAGGAAGAAGGCTTGAAAAGAGCAATTCAGGGGGAAAAAATAGGTAGTTTAATCTCTAAATAAAATGATTCGTGAGTGATGTAAAGCTTACTTATTTAAAAACTTAAAGAAAATTTTACATATTTTTAAAAAAAGATATAATCAGTGAGCAGTATTAAAAAGTAAACCTATTTAATATGAATAACAGAGAAAAATTTACAAAAAAAACAAAAGAACAAAAAGATAATGAGAAAGAAAAAGGCGAGTTTCTTTCTAAAATAAAAGATATTGAAGATAAAATGCAATATTATACTGAAAGATTGAAAGAGATAAAATATCGAATGCTTAGTAATCCTTCAGAAGAAGAAAAGGAAAACCTAAAATTACAATTTAAAATACTCGAAAAACAAATTGGGAGACTAAAAGAGGAAGAATTGAGAAGCTTAGGGAAATAGTATTAAATTATCAGAATAGGAACATTTTCTATTTTTATTTAGTGTTCTTATTTTTTTTAATTACTTTTTGTATTTTCCAATTAGTTTAGCTTGTTTTAAAATATGACCTTCTATTGCTTTTTCAACCTCTTCTTTTTTTGAAGAAGAGTTTAACTTTAACTTTCGATCTAAAGCATATAATTTAAAGTGATAATTGTGAATTCCGCTTGGCGGGCAAGGGCCTCCATAAGATTGTTTACTGAAATCATTAGTTCCTTGAATGGCTCCTTCGGGAACAGAATCTTCCTTAATTTTGGTTATAGAAGGTTGAATATTCCAAATTGTCCAATGATTCCAAGTTCCCGCTGGAGCATCAGGATCATCTATAATTAAAGCTAAACTTTTAGCTTCTTTTGGAACATCCTCTATACTGAAAGCAGGGTTTACATCTTCTCCATCACAAGTATATTTAGAAGGAATAAAGTCATTATTTTTAAAAGCTGGGCTTGTTATTTCCATTTTTGTAATTAAATTTATAGCATTTTAATTATTAATAAGTTTAATTTCTCTTAAATCATTTAACATTATTGTTCTAAGTTCTGCTTTTTCTGCATTTTCTATCTCTATCTTGCTATGCCCAACAAATATTGTATTTTCTTTTTTAATATTCCATCTTTTTAATGCTTTTAAGAAAGCACTCTTTCCACTCTTTTTTGAATCGTTTATTTGGTGGGTAGCCAGAACATCTTTGAAGAATTGCAAAACCCCTTTTTCTTTTAAAAATTGTTTTTTAATTTTAATCTTTGTTCTTCCGTCAGTTAGAATAAAAAGATTATGTTCTTTATCTAATTTTTTTAATATCTCTTTTACTCCTTTTTTTAAAACCTTTTTTAAATCTGGAGTTTTTTTATAAATTATTCCATTTCCGTCAAAAACAATATTTTTAATATTTTGTTTTCCTTTTATCATATCTTTATTTCAATATTGTTTAGTCAAGCTTGTAAGTGATATTGACTGTTACTTCTATTTTGTTTTCGCCAGCTTCAATTGATAAATCTTCACTTACTCCCGCTGCTTTTTCTAAAGAATAATAACGAGGAGATACTATTTGACCTTCTTCAAAATTTATAATTTTAACTAAGTTTACTCCAAGTTGTGAAGCTATCTCTTCAGCTTTATCTTTTGCTTTTTTAATTGCTTCTTCTCTGGCCTGTTTTTTAATTTCATCTTCATTCTCAACTGTAAATTGAAGATTACTAACTTTATTAGCTCCTTTTTCTGTAGCTTTTTGGATAATATTTCCTATTTTGCCTAAATCTCTAATTTTAACTTCTAGAGTTTGATATACTTCATATCCAACTAAAACCCTTTCTCCTTGAGGTTTTTCTTCTGTTTTTTCGTACCATTCATAACGAGGATAGATATTATAACCAGTGGTTTTAAGATCTTTTTCTTCTATTCCTTCTTCTTTTATTTCTGAAATAATATTATTCATTTTTTCAGTATTTTCTTCCATTGCTTTTCCAATAGATTCTTTTTCTGTTATTACAGAAAAACTGATAAGAGCCAAGTTTGGTTTGGTATAAATTTTTCCTGTTCCTGAAACGGTAATATTGTTTCTGGCTTCAGTTTCTTGACCAATATATTCTCTTTCTTTTATTTTATTCTGAATTGCTACTGTTGTATAGGCAGTTAAAACAATTAAAAAAACAGAAAGAAAAAATGAAAGTGATTTGGTTAATTTTTTATTTTCTGTTTTCATGTTTTTGATTATTTTTTAAAGTATTTTTTTATTATTGATTTTAACCTTACTTCTGAAATTATTACTATCTAAAAATCTATTCCTTTTTAATTATCTCAAGAGCTTCTTCTGCAGAGTCAACTAATTGAAAAATTTCTAAATTTTCTTTTCTGATTGATTTTTGTTTTAGATAAAGCTCATTTTTAAACCAGTCAAATAGAGGTTGCCAGTATTTTTTCCCAATAGCGATAATAGGAACAGGTTTTTCTAATTTTTTAGTTTGAACTAAGGTGACCATTTCGAAAAATTCATCTAAAGTTCCAAAACCACCTGGAAAAAAGACATAAGCCTGGGCCGAAAAAGAAAGCATTACCTTTCGAATAAAGAAATAGTGAAAAGAAATTGGCTTTTTTACATATTTGTTTACTCTTTGCCCTTTAGGAAGTTGAATATTAATACCAATTGATTCCCCTTCTTCTTCATAAGCTCCCCGATTAGCAGCTTCCATAATACCTGGTCCTCCGCCAGTAATTACAGTAAAGTCATTCTTGGCCAACATTTGGCCCATTTTTCTTGCTTTTTTGTAATAAATATCTTCAGGAGATGCACTACTTGAACCAAAGATCGTAACTGTTTTTTCCAAATCAGCTAAAAATTGATATCCATCAACAAATTCTGCCATTATCCGGAAGACTCTCCATTGAGACGTTTCTCTAAAATCTTCTTCTGTTGGTGGTAATTCTGGATCCGGATAAAGATTTTCTTCATTATTGTTTTTCTTAGAATTTTTATTCATTTTTTGTTTTTATAATATTAATACTTCCACTAGCTCCGATAATATCAGCTCCGGCCTCAACCATCATTTTTGCATCTTCGAAGTTGCCAATTTTACCAGAAGCTTTAATTAATAAACCAGGAGCTGATTCTTTCATCATTTTAACGTGTCTAGCTTTTTCTTCTAATTCTCTGTTTTGAATTGGGTCTTTACTGGTAGCAGTTTTTACACAAATAGCTCCAGCTTCTTTAACTATTTCTGAAGCCTTTTTAATCTCTTCATCAGTTAAAAACCCAGAACCAATAATTACTTTAGTAGGAAGAATTTTACAAATTTCTTGTAAGTCTTTTAAAACCTTGTCGTATCTTTCGTATTTTAAATCTATAATATTCATTACAACATCAAGTTCATCGGCTCCATCTTCTTTGGCTTTTTTACAGGTTTTGATTCTTTCTTCGTGAGAGCTTAAACCCATAGGAGGATCAATCAAAACAATTACTTTCATGTTTGTTCCTTCTAATTCTTTTTTTACTAAACTTACCCATTCCGGGTTAACATCAACTCCTCTAAAATTGTACTTTTTAGCTTCGTCACAAGTCTTTTTAATATCTTCTGCAGTAGCTTTAGGATTTATATTTGTATGATCAATAATTTTTGCGATTTCCATATTTTTTAATAATTTATTTTTTAATAATTTTAATTTGACTGTCTTTAGACTATTTTAACATTTTTTAATTTTATTACTAAATATTAACAGGAAATTTAAGCTATTTTTTTAATTGAAAAGTATTGCTGGTTTGAATTATTACTTTAATAAACAAAAACTACCTGCTTTTACAGGCAATTTTTGATTTCTCCTTTTTTCTTTTTCTCAAAAATCACAATTATTTTTAATTATGAACTTTGAAAAAAAATAAAAGAAAAAAGGTTAATTATTCTCTATAGTGTTTCTGAAATTTTTTTCAGTGCTTCCTTAACTTCTTTTGCTTCTTTTGTTTCGCTATTTATATCCAATTTTCTCTCTAACTCTTCCTGAGTTAGAGTACTAAATTTTTTCATATATTCCTCACATTCTTTTATAAATCCAGGATCATTTAGTAATTTATCTAGTCTTTCTTCCAGCTCTTTAAGTTTTTCCTTTTTTCTTTCAGAATCTTTCTTTTCTTTGCTCATTTTTTAACCACCTATCTTAATAATAATTGAAAAGATAACCTTGTCAATTAAAAATATACCTTTTTTATTTTAAAGTCTGACATTTCTTTATTACGCATTTTTTTTAGTAATATAAGTTGTTATAATAAAAAAATAATTAAAGAAATTAAATAAATGAAAAAAGTTATTACATCAGAAAGAATACCAATTAAATTATGGCTTGATGATATTGATGAAAAAGCTTTATCACAAGCAAAGAACTTAGCTAATTTACCATTTTCTTTTCATCATATTGCCATTATGGCTGATGCTCATGTCGGTTATGGTATGCCCATAGGAGGAGTTATGGCAACAGAAAAAGCAATTATTCCGCACGCTGTGGGAGTTGATGTTGGTTGCGGGGTTTGTGCCGTAAAAACTTCTTTAACAAAAATAGAAACAAAAACTCTTAAAAAGATGATGGGAGAGATAAGAAAAGTTATTCCTATGGGTTTTGAAAAGCACAAAAAAGAACAAGATAAAAGCTTGATGCCTGAATGGAGTGGTCCTCTACCCCAGATTGTTAAACAAGAATATAAGAATGCTTTAAAATCTCTTGGAACTCTTGGCGGAGGGAACCATTTTGTTGATATCTTAAAAGGAGACAATGATTTTATCTGGATAATGATTCATTCAGGAAGTAGAAACTTAGGTTACACAGTGGCAAATCATTACAATGATATTGCAATCGAAAAGAATATATTTAAAGAGATACCTAAAGAATGGCAATTGGCTCCTTTGTTAATAGACAGCAAAGAAGGACAATCTTATTTAAAAGAAATGCAATTTTGTGTAAAGTTTGCTTTTGCTAATAGAAAGTTAATGATGAAAAGAACAAAAGAAGTTTTTCAAAATACTTTTAAAGAAAATATTAGTTTTGATGAAATGATTAATATAGCTCATAATTATGCCTCTCTTGAAAAACATTTTGGGAAAGAAGTATGGGTTCATAGAAAAGGAGCTACTAAAGCAACTAAAGGATTAACTGGAATCATTCCAGGAAGTCAAGGAACTAAAAGTTACATAGTAAAAGGCAAAGGAAATCCCGAATCTTTTATGTCGTGTACACATGGAGCTGGACGACAAATGGGGAGGAAAGAAGCAAAAAGAAAATTAAATTTAAAAGAAGAACTTAAAAAACTTAAAAAACAAAAAATACTACACTCAATAAGAGGTAAGGGGGATTTAGACGAAGCTCCAACGGCCTATAAGCCAATTAGCACAGTAATGGAAAACCAAAGAGACTTGGTTGATGTAGAAGTTGAATTAACTCCATTAGCTATTGTTCAAGGCTAATTAATTATTGTATTAAAAAACCTGAAATTAATCAGGTTTAATAATACTGCGAGTTATAGATGATGTTGAATTAGGATTGGTCTAAATTATCGGGCTCTTCATTTGCTCGGTAAGGATCTAAAATCCTTAGTTTATTTTTTTAAAGAATCTTTACAAGAATTGTACAATAAAAAGAGTGTCTTTTTTTAAGTAATTATAAATGAAAAATTGTCCAGTTTTTTAAATCTTTATTTGTTGTTTTTTGAATGGAGGATTTAAATGCCATTTTTTTTGTTTAATTCTTCTTCCTTTTTTATTAGTTTTTCTAATTCTTCTCTCTTTTATTCTTAATTGAAATAAGATATAATTCTTTTTTCTTTTTTAGTCCTTGTTTTTTATAGAAATAGTCTGCGATGGAGTTTTTCTTTGTCTCTAAGATAATATATTTTGCTTTTTTTTGATAAGCCAATCTCATCATTGCTTTCCAGAGTTTTGTTCCATATCCTTGATTTCTAAATTTGCTTTTTACACCAAAATAAGGAGAGGGTAACCAGGAATTATTCCATGGATCTTTTAAGACATATATAGGTCCGATAGCACCTATAATTTTATTGTTTTTAATAGCACAAATTAATTTAGGTATAGATTTATTTTTACTAATAATTTTTTTATACAGAAAATTAAAACCATTGAGTTCAGATTCTTTTCCAAGACTAGATAAAGAGTTTTGGCTTTTTTTGCTTAATTCCGTGTAATATTTTATATTTTGTAAATAATTAGTAGATGTATTATTTTTTTTATTAATTTTTTTAAAATATACATTCTGAACTCTAAAATTTTCTTTTGGAGCCGGTTTTTTAAATGAGTAAATAATAATATTCTTAATTTTGATTGCACCTAATAATTTTTGGATTTCCCTGTCTTTTAATCCGTTTTTACCATAATGAATTACCTTAAATTTTTTGGCTTTCTGATGATTTTCTACTAGTATAAAAATATTATCCTTACTGACAAAAGTTATAGGAGTAATGATTTTTTTCTTATTCTTTGTAAACCAGCGCTTGTCTTTATCATAAAATGGAAACGTTTTTCTTTGTTTATTTTTAAAGATATCATTTAATAATCTTTCCGTTGAATTTCTATGTTTATATGTCCATCCAATTGTAGGAATATAAACAATATCCTGATCTTTAAACAGTGATGTTAGAAATTTTATTAATTTTTTTATTTTATTCATTGTTTTATTTTGACATAAAAAATTGGGCTTGTTAAAAAAATCAAGCCCTTTTTATTTAATTTTTCATCTAATATTGGGTAAAGATCTTGTTCTTCTTTTTCAGCGTGCTTTTTAATAACTTTTTGAAAATCAGAAAGATTTAGTTGATATAGAAATTGAATTAACTCCATTAGCTATTGTTCAAGGCTAATTAATTATTGTATTAAAAAACCTGAAATTAATCAGGTTTACGAGTCATAAATAATGTTAAAACTGAAATTATTCTTAATTGTTACATTAAACTGAACTTTTAGCTTTTATTTTTAATTTTAAAGCCAAACTTGTAGTAAAATTAGAAAACCTAAAAACACTATTAAACCTCCAAGATACTTTTTCATTTTTTGAAGTTTGTTTTTTTCTCTTACGATAGAACCAGCTTTAGCGCCCCAAAAAGAACCATAACATAAGAAAAATATTATCTCCCAATCGGCAATTCCATTTAATAACCAATACGTCGAAAAAGCAATAATTCCTAGGAAACTACTAGTTAAAGCAGTGGTAGCAGTAGATTTTTTTAATCCTCTTCCACCGACAATCTGACTTGAAGTCATTATAACTCCAAACCCTCCCCCTCCCAAAGCATTAGTAAAAGCTCCTATTAAACTTAAAATTGCCATCTGAAAAAAGGAAAAATTGAAAGTTATATCCATTATTAGTAAGATCCCAAGAAGAATATTAACGCTACCAACCCAAGTTTTAATGGCTAAATTTGGAATATTTACAGCAAGAAGAACTCCTAAAAAAGTAAAAAAGCCTCCGAAGATAATTGACAACATCCCTATTTTTAAATCTTCACTTGCAGCATCAATAATTACATTTAAAATACCTTTTTCTTTAATTTCTTGAAATATATTATTAGATTTAGGAAAATGAAATTTAAAGTTTAGATTTTTTAACTTGTGATGTTGTTTAGCCACAACAACACAACCAACTGTTTGTGAAATTAAAACAGAGGGAATTACAACTAGTGGGGGAAATTTTAAAGCAATTAAAAAAGCTGAAACTAATGTTCCGTACAGCATCCCAATAGAAGAATCGATTAGTTCAGCTATATAGGCTACAAACATTACTAATAAAATCTGAAATAAACTTAAATCCATAATTTAAAAACTTAAAGTTAATTATTTAAATTGTCCTAGCTACTCTATTTTTTTCATTTTTCTTTATAATCATTGGCTTAATTTTATCATTATATTTATTTTTCCTCAATTTAAAAAACCTGAAATTAATCAGGTTTTAATAATGCTGCGGGGCCAGGATTCGAACCTGAATTAGAGAAGTCAAAGTTCTCCGTCCGACCATTAGACGACCCCGCATTGTTTACAAATACCCTCTATCCAACCAGCAACTTTTCTGTTGAGCTGGGTACTTCTTCTAACTCGAATATTGATTAATCCATAATATTTTTTCTTTTTTCTTCTACTTTTAATCTTATTATGTTTAAAATATACATTAATTTTGTTTTTTTGAACAGACAAAATATTAGCCCAATATCTTTTAGCTCTTTGCCAGTTTCCACTTTCATGAATGTAAAGACTATAAACTAATCTTGATTTAGGAATTGAACAAACCTCTTTAAGCCACTTAGTATAAAGGAGTATCATTCTTGAGTCAGAGTTACTAAAAGACAAACTTGCTCCAGTTCTGTATTTTTTCTGCTTCTTCCCTTCAGCCCAATAAAGAGCGGCGCCAATTAATTTAAGTTTTTCTTTTGATATTTTTTCAATTTCTTTTCTTGCTTTTCTCTTTATCTTTTTAGTTCTTTTAATTCTTTGTTCTCTTCTTTTCCTAGCTCCTTTTAAAGCAGCTTTCCTTTTCTTTTCAGTTAGTCTTTGCTTTTGCCTTTTTGTTAAACCAACACTTCTTAGCCATAAAGATAAAGTTGATTTTGCAACAGGAACTTTTTCTAGTATTTCTCTATAAGAAAGACCCTTCCTTCTCAATCTTATTGCTTTTCTTTTTTCTTTCTTTTTTGGGATCATTTGAACTACGATTTATATTTTTTTTATTATACCACCGTAGTTCTATTTTAGGAATAGATTTATTCTATCCCGCAAATTTCAACAACTCCTAACTCCAAAGGTAATTGAGGAATTGGTGAATATTTCATCTTGTTTTGAGCCTCAAGGAAGATATCAATAATTTCCTTCAACTCTTCCTTTTTAAAGTTTTTTGCTTGTTTTTGCAAGTTTTTAATTTCTTCTTTAGTTAAATTAACTAAATAATCTTTTGATGACTCCTCCCCTATTATCTTAGTAATTAAAACTTTTCTTAAATAATTAATTAAGCTTTTAGTAAATTCTTCCAAATCTAATCCTTTATTATTTATTTCATTTAAATAATGAATTGCTTCTGATATTTTTTTGTCTTCAAGTAAATCAACAAATTTACTAACTATATCTATTTCAATTAAACCTAATAAGCTTTTAATATCTTTAATATTAATTTCTTTTTTGGAATCTTTGTAAAAAGTAGCTAATTGATTCAATAATCCCTCAGCATCTCTAATTGCTCCTTCAGAATTAGCAGCAATTAATTCTAAACCCTCATCACTAATTTTGATATCTTCCTCTTTAATTATTCTTTTTAATTTTTCAACAATTTGAGGAACAGTTAATCTTTTAAAATCAAATCTTTGGCATCTTGAAACTATAGTTGGAATCATTTTATGGACTTCAGTAGTAGCTAGGATGAAAATAGCATGTTCAGGAGGTTCTTCTAAAGTTTTTAAAAGAGCATTAGCTCCATCTTTAGTGAGCTGATGGCACTCATCAATAATAAATATTTTATACTTTGATTTAGTTGGAGAAAATTTAACTCCTTCTTTCAACTCTCTGATATCATCAATTCCTCGGTGAGAAGCAGCATCCATTTCAACTAAATCAATAGCCTGTCCTTCCGTTATTTCTTTACAAGACGAGCATTTATTACAAGGTTCGAATTCTCCCTCTTCCCTATTCTCACAATTAACAGCTTTGGCTAATAATCTAGCTAAAGTAGTTTTTCCTGTTCCTCTTGGACCAGAAAACAAATAAGCATGAGAAACCATATCTCTTGCTATAGCATTAGTTAAGGTCTTAACAATATGTTTTTGTCCAATAAATTCTTTAAATTTTTGAGGTCTATATTTTCTATATAATACTAAAGACATTATTTTTTAAATACTATAAATTTATAACTTAAGAAATTCCAAACAGATCCAACTATAGCAGCAAGAATTGCTCCAACATTAGCCCATATTGTTTCATTTAGTCCAAATTGAGGACCTAAAGTATTAACTACAAAAGAAGCAGTTCCAACATTAATAAAGAATCCAACAACAGTTATTGAGAAAAATTGAGTAAATTCCTTTTTTATTTCTGATTTATCTTCTTTTTCAAAAGCTAAGAATTTGTTTCCCCAATATTTAGCAATGGTAGCTATTATAAAAGAGGTTCCTTTAAATAAATTATAAGTCCATCCCGTCGCTTTACCAAAAAACCAAAACAAGATATTCATAATACCTAAATCAAATAAGGTAGTTAAAACTCCAATTAAAAGAAATTTTCCTGCTTGAAAAACAATTAAGAATTTTTTTCCAATCAGATAACAGATATAAAGACCTAGTAAAGATATAATCGGAAGAAAAACTATCATTAAATATTGTAAGGTGGTCGCCTTGATACCCCAAATAAACTCCACTTGGGAGCTTTCAATAAAACCATAAAGTAAACCTGCTACCCCTTCTCCGGCTAGCAGAGCGAGAGCAATGTTTTTTATTTTCATATTGTTTATCTTATCATTATTTTTTAAAAAATAAAATTAACATAAAAGATCTTTTTTTTTACTCCTAAATGTGGCAAGATAAATAATATGTTAAAGTTCTACAACACCCTTACTAAGAAAAAAGAAGAATTCAAGCCCTCAAAAGATAAAGAGGTTGATCTTTATACTTGTGGTCCAACTGTTTATTGGTTTGCTCATGTTGGAAACCTAAGAACTTATATTTTTGAAGATTTATTAAAAAGGACTTTAAAATATAATGACTATAAAGTAAATCATGTTATGAATATTACTGATGTTGGTCATTTAACTTCAGATTCTGATGGAGGAGAAGATAAAATGGTTAAAGCTTTAAAAAGAGAAGGTAAAGAATTAAACGAAGAATCTATTTTAGAAATTGCTGATTATTATACTAAAGCTTTTAAAAAGGATTTGGGTTTATTAAATATTCAATACCCCGATGTTTTTTGCAAGGCTACAGAAACTATTCCGGAGCAAATAGAGCTAGTAAAAAAGATAATTGAAAATGGCTATGCTTATGAAACAGATCAAGCTGTTTATTTCGATACTCATAAATTAGAAAGCTATACAGAGTTAGCCAATCAAGACCTAAAAGGTCTTCAAGAAGGAGTAAGTATTGAAAAGAAAAAAGACAAAAAGAATCCTACTGATTTTGCCTTATGGATTAAACTAAAGGGCGAACATAAAAATCATATTATGAATTGGGATTCTCCTTGGGGAAAAGGATTTCCTGGTTGGCATGTTGAATGTTCAGCTATGAGTATTAAATATTTAGGGGAAGAAATAGACATTCATTGTGGGGGCATTGATCACATTCCAGTTCATCATACCAATGAAAGGGCTCAAAATATTGCCGCTCTTGGAAAACCAGTAGTTAGATTTTGGATGCATGGAGAATTTCTGATTTCAAAAGAAGAAAAAATGTCAAAGTCAAAAGGTAACATCATGACTATAGCAGAACTAACAGAAAAAGGAATTGATCCTCTTGCCTACCGCTATTTATGTCTTAATGCCCATTATCGTTCTAAATTATCTTTTTCTTTAGAATCTTTAAAAAATGCAGAACATTCTTTAGAAAATTTAAAAGAAGAAACAAGAAAATTAAAAAAGGAGAAAGACAATTCTCAAAAAACAAGTTCTGGAGAATATTTAAAAAAGTTTAAATCTTTTGTTAATGACGATTTAGATATTCCAAAGGCTTTAGCTTTGGCCTGGAAAACGATTAAGGATGATGAAATTAGCAGCAATGAAAAGTATAATCTTTTAATTGAATTCGATAAGGTTTTTGGTTTAGGGTTAAAAGATATTAAAGAGATAAAAATTCCTGAGGAAGTTAGAAAGCTAGTTCAAAAAAGAGAAAAATATAGAAAAGAAAAAGAATGGAAAGAAGCTGATAAGGTAAGAAAAAAAATAAATAAATTGGGCTTTAAAGTTGAAGACACCCAAAAAGGTTCTCTTATCAAAAAGAAATAATTCTAAATCTTTAGTTTTTAAGAAAAAAGCAGTATTATTAATGCTGCTTTTTAAAATAAAGTATTTCTTGCCAATGATTTTTTGCTATGTTAAATTTAAACTATGAGTAAAGATTCAAACAAGGTTCCGCCTCAATCTACAGAAGCTGAAAAAGGAATTTTAGGTTCTTTAATGCTTGATAAATCTGCTGTTACTAAAGTAGCGGATTTTTTAAGTGCAAAAGATTTTTATAGAAAAAAACATCAAGATATTTATCAAGCTTGTATAGATCTTTTTGAACAAAATGAACCAATAGATGTTTTATCAGTTTCCAATAGATTAGAAGAGAAAAAACAACTTAAAGATATTGGAGGAAGTAGCTATTTAACAGATTTGATTAATTTTGTTCCTACTCCTAGCCATGCTTTAAGTTATGGTAAAAAAGTTTACCATAAAAGGGTTTTAAGAGACTTAATTAGTGCTTCTCATGAAATAGCTTCATTGGGTTATAATGAAAAAGAAGGCTTACAAAACCTTTTAGATGAAGCTGAAAGAAGAATTTTTAGTATTGCCCAGAGAAATTTAACTAGAAGTTTTACTTCAGTTAAAGATAAATTGGAAGATGCTTTTGATAGATTAGATGAATTATCTAAACAAGATTCAGGATTAAGAGGGGTAAGCACTGGTTTTCATGATTTAGATAATCTTTTAGCTGGTCTACAAAAATCAGATTTAATAATTCTAGCCGGTAGACCGTCAATGGGTAAAAGTGCACTTGGTCTTGATTTTGCTCTTAATGCAGCAATTAGAGATGGAACTCCAGTTGGTCTTTTTTCAATGGAGATGTCGAAGGATCAGATTATCGATAGATTTATTGCTAATATTTCAGGAGTTGATTTATGGAGATTAAGAACAGGAAAATTATCTAATCAAGGAGTCGATAATGATTTTACTAAAATTCAACAGGCCTTAGGAGCATTATCCAAAGTCCCTATTTATATTGACGATACTTTTTCTACTACTGTTTTACAAATGAAGTCAATGGCTCGTAGATTGCAAGCAGAAAAAGGATTAGGGCTTGTGGTGGTAGATTATCTTCAGCTAATGGAGCCTTTAGACTCACAAGCTAATCCTGTTCAGCAAGTTTCTGAAAACTCAAGAGCTTTAAAGGGTTTAGCCAGAGAATTAGAAGTTCCGGTTGTTGTTTTATCTCAGTTATCAAGAGCAGTAGAAAAAAGATCACCTAAGATTCCACGGTTGTCTGACTTAAGACAAAGCGGAAGTATTGAGCAAGATGCCGATGTTGTTTTGTTTGTTTATCGTGAAGAAGTTTACAGAGATAAAACAAAAAGAAAGAATATAGCAGATATTATTATTGGCAAGCATCGTAATGGTCCAATTGGTAAAGTAGAGCTTTTCTTTGATAAAAAGAGAGTTAGCTTTAAGAATATTAGTAAAGAAGCTAAAGAGGCTTAATGAATTATCCTAGAAGTATTCAAAGATTAATTGATTTACTTTCTAAACTTCCTACTGTTGGCCCTAGAACAGCTTCTCGTTTTGTTTTTTATCTTTTAAAAAAACCTCAAAAAGAAATAAAAGAACTTTCTGAAGCTTTATTGAATTTAAATAAAAACATTAAACAATGCTCTTTGTGTTTTAAGTTCTTCGAGCCTCAAAAAGATGAGGAAATATGTGAAATTTGCTCTAATCCTAGTAGAAATAAAAAGCAGCTTTGCATAATTGAAAAAGAAGCAGACCTTTTAGCTATTGAGAAGATAAATCAATACAAAGGTCTTTATTTTATTTTAGGAGGAACAATTTCTGTTTTGAAAAGAAATACTAAAAGAATAAAGGATAAAGAATTGAAAAAAAGGATTAAGAATGATTCGAAAATAAAAGAAATAATTATTGCTACTAACCCAACTACTGAAGGACAAGCAACAGCTCTCTATTTAGAAAAAATATTAAAACCCTTTAATAAAAAAATCACCCAATTAGCTAAGGGTTTGCCCGTTGGTGGTGAATTGGAGTATGCTGACAACGAGACTTTGTCTAGTGCGTTTAAGGGCCGAAAATAAAACAAGAAGATTTGGAAAAAATATAAATCTGCAAGAGTTTTTTATAACCCCTTACTTTTTTAATCTTTTACAAATAGAAAAACAGCTTTTTATGGCTGTTATTTTTTATTTGAGGTTTATTTTTTTAATTTCAACCAAAGTATAAGGCTGTCGATGTCCTTTTTTAACTTGAGTTCTTTTACTTGGTCGATATTTAAAAACAATAACTTTATCGTGTTTTCCTTGTTCAAGAACTTTTCCTTTAACTTTAGCTCCTTTAACTAAGGGCTTACCTATTTTTAGTTTTTTGTTTTTTTGAACTAGCAAAACCTCATCGAAGATTATCGAATCTTCTTCTTCCTTTTCTACCTTCTCTATTTTAATTTTGTCTCCAGGAGAAACTAAATATTGTTTCCCCCCTGTTTGTATTACTGCTAACATATTTATTTCTTTAGTTTCTTATTTTCTTTTATTTCGAGCAATTTGTCAACCTTGTTTGAAAATAAACTTAAACGTTTCTTTGATCTGCTGTAAGCAGATTTTGCATGCTGAAGATGAGTTCCAAGCTTTTCGAAGGTTGAAGAAAGCTTGTTTGCATCTTTATTGATTTTACTTAACCTTTTTAATATTTTTTGAGTTTGTTTAGATATCTGAGTATCTTTAAACCAATGAACTATTGTTCTTAAGGTTAAGTAAATTGTATTGGGAGAAGTTAAAACTACTTTTTTCTTCCAAGCATAATCTCCTATATTTCTTTCTTTTAATCCAAACATTATTTCGTAGTAAATTGCCTCAGCAGGAATATACATTAAAGCAAAATCAGTAGTGTCTTCTGAAGGAACGATGTATTTAGAAGAAATTTCATCTATTCTTTTTTTAATGTCTTTTAAAAATTCCTTTCTGTAATGGTTTTTTTCTTCTTCCTCTTTTGCCTGAATCATTCTTTTAAAATTATCTGAAGAAAACTTAGAATCAATTGGTAATATTCTATCATTTGGTAATTTTAAAATTACATCTACTATTTTCCCCGAAGAAAAACTGAATTGACCTTCCCAAAGATCAGAAGGAAAATATTGCGACATAACATATTCTAAAGAAGCTTCTCCCCACTGCCCTCTTAATTTAGGTGATTTAAATATTTCCTGGAAAGAAGAAACTTCTTGGACTTTCCCTCTAATTTGCTTTAACCCTTCTCTTATTTCAGTAGTATCTTTGCTAAAACTTTTAATTTGTTCGTTTAAATTCTTAGAATTCATACTTTGAGCATCTCTGATTTCTTTAGTTTGATTTCTCATTAAATTTTCAAACCTTCTTTCTAATTCTCTAATTGAATTGCTTTGGTTTTGGTCAATTTGATATTTTCTAATAAAAACAACTAAGGTAATGATAATACCTATTAACAAAAAGAATATTAAACCAATAATTAAATCACTCATTATTTTATTGTAAAGGAAAAAATCAATTCTGGCCAATTCAAAAAATCGGCCTCTATTAGGATGAAGATTAAGTAAATGGCGATCAATAAGAATGATTCTTTTTTAGTAATTTCATGATCAGTTTTTGCAAAAATAAGAAAAAACAAACAAGTTATTATTATAAAAGTAATCCCGTTATAATAAGGAGAAAGATCATTAACTATTATTGGTGATATTAAGGCTGTGAGTCCTAAAACTAAAGTTGAATTAGTAACTATTGAGCCCATAATATTACCGATAATCATATCTTTTTGTTCTAATTTTGTTGATTTTATTCCAAAGATTATTTCAGGCAATGAAGTACCGATAGAGATAAGGAAAAGACTAATTAGTATTTTTGAAAGATTAAAATGTTCGGCGATTTTTACTGTAGAAGAAACAATTCCTTGAGAGCTTAAAAGAAGAATTATAAAACTTCCAATAAATATTAGTAAACTTTTGAAAAGTAATTTAAAGCCTACCCAGTCTCTTTTTTTCCCATTAAAAACTTTTTCAAACCTTCTTTCTTGAGAGATAAGATGAAAGTAATAAAAAACAAAGGATCCCAGTAAAATAAAACTTTCAAGCCGTGAAATACTACCATCTCTTAATAAAAAGAAAGGAATAAGATTATAAAGCATTGCTCGGAAAATTGATCGCTGAATTATTTTCCCTTTTAATTCAATAGTTCCAGTACTAATAGCTGTTACTCCGATAATAATAGTTGCTGCAATAAGATTTGAACCAATAACCACTCCTAATATTATTTCTGGATGATTATTAAAAGCTGAAGTAACACCAAGAAAAACTTCAGGTAAAGAAGTTGACAAACCCATTAAAATAGAAGAAACAACAAAAGCTTTCCATTTTAAGAATCGGGAAATATGAACTAAAGAGTCGACAATTTGATTGCCGGCATAACTTAGAGCAAAACAAGAAACAATAAATAATAAAAAGTAAAGTAAAGGCATTTTAAGAAAAGAAATAAATTAATTCATAAGCCATTCCCAAAACAAAAACTAAAATTAAAGGAAAAATCCAAAAAGTAACTCTTTCTTTCTTTCTTTCTTTTAATTTTTTATACATTAATAAGATTAAAATTCCGTCAATACTAAAACCTATTCCTCCCAACAAACTTATAACTTGAATAAAATTATCCATTCCAAGAAAAAAGAGAAATAAGGGCACGAAACAAACAATAAACCAAGATATATTTTTCCCTATTTTTAAATCATACATGAATATGTTTTTTAGAACAAGCCCTGAAGAAACAAAAGAAGTAAAGGTTGTTAAAAGCCCTAGAATCAAAGCTAAATTGACTATTTCAGCTCTTATTTGGCTTTCTAAGCCAATTAAAGCTGTAGGACTAGTATTCACTCCTCTTAAACCTAAAACAAGATAAATAAAGACAAAATAAACAATTGGAGGAATTAGACTAGCAGTAACAATTGTTTCTTCAATCAAATGTTTTTTTCTATTTAACATCTCTTCTATGTTTGGAATTAAAGTAGCTCCCCAAAGAGAATAAAGAACCGCCCCATAAGGCAAAAAGGCATCTTTTATTGTTTCAACAGATCCTAAAAATAGATTTTCTATTTCAATTGCCTGATAAGAATTATTAAAAATGGCAATTAAAACCAGAAAAAGAAAACCTAAAGCCCAAAAGTTTAATTTAGCAATTGCTTTAATTCCGAAATAAATAAAGAAAGAAGCAAAAGCAAAATAGATAAGAGTATAAAAAGAATTATTCAAACGAAGAAAAGGAGAAAGTAAACTTTCTAAAAAAGAACCTCCAACAATTAAATAAGCTAAAAGACCACCTAATCCTACAAAAATTGAAAAGAAGAAAGATATTATTTCCCCTCTTTTTCCTAGATAGAATTTTGCGAAACCAGGCATCCTTTTAAAATCAGGAGTATTTAAAGCTACTTCTCCAAAAATTAAATGAACAATTGTTACTATTGTTCCTAATATTAGAAAATAAATAAGCATGAAAGGAAGTCCAACCTGAAGGGTAATATAGGGTAGCGAAAAAAATCCTACTCCTATAATCATTCCAGCCAAGACTGTGGTTGGAAGAATAATTTGTTTTAATTCATTCATAATCTTTTCTAACAATAAAATAATGTTTAATGGTTTCTATTAATGAAATATCAAGTATTCCTAAGCCAATAATTAACCCCCAATCTTTTAATGAAAGAGAAACTGTTTTTAATAATGATTGTAAAAAAGGATTATAGATAGACAGTATTAAAACAACAAAACCAATTGCGGAAGCCTTTACTAGAAATTTATTTGATAAAAGATCAATATCCCATAAGTTTTTTCTAAGACTTTTACAAGAAAAAACATAAATTAAAGAATCAAAAGTTAAACAAGCGAAAATCAAAGTTCTGATGTATTTTATATTATGCCCTTGGTTTAATAGCCAGAAAAACAAACCAATAAGAATTAATTCTCCTGCAAAACCAATAGCAAGAATAATTACTTTCATTTCTCTAGTTAAAAGCTTGTCTTTATCTTTTTTATGAACTTTTCTCTTCATCAGATCTTTTTCTTTTGGTTCAAAGGCTAAAGCAATATCAGGCAGACTGTCTTCGATTAAATTAACCCAAAGAATTTGAACAACCGACAAAGGTAAAGGGTTGTTGGTGATAATACTTGTTCCGATTAATAAAATTTCAGTGAGGCCATCTGACAACAAGAAAGTAGTAGCTTTTCTAATATTATCTAAAATACCTCTTCCCTCTTTTATAACATCAATAATCACTGAAAAATTATCATCTAAAAGAATTAAATCAGAAGCTTCCTGGGCCACCTCTGTTCCAGACCCAACAGCTAATCCAATATCTGCTTTCTTTAAAGCAGTAGCGTCATTAATGCCATCTCCGGTCATTGCTACTACCTCTTCTCTATCTTGCCAAGCCTGGATTATTTTATACTTATGTTCAGGGCTTACTCTCGCATAAATAGTGGTTTTTTCTAACCTTCTTTGAAAATCTTTTTCAGAAATAGAATCTAAATCCTTTCCTTCTAAAATGTTATCTTCATTATTTTTAATACCTATTTCTTTAGCTACATTTTTAGCTGTTAGTTTGTGATCTCCAGTTATAATTATTACTTTAATGCCTGATTTCTGGCAGATAGAAATTGCATCTTTGACTTCTTTTCTGACCGGGTCTTTTAAAGCTATAAAACCAGTAAAAATTAAATCTTTTATTTCTTTTTTTAAGGAGTTGTCCTTTAAAGAATCTAAATTTTTTAAATCTTTTTTATAGGCCGTTCCTATAATTCTTAATCCTTTTTGAGCTAGCTCATCTAATTTCTTTTTTATAGTTTTTAATTTTTCTTTTTTGATTTTCTTTATCTTGCCTTCTGATTCATAGAATTTACAATTTTCTAAAACTATTTCTGGAGCTCCTCGAAAATAAATAAACTTATCCTCTTTTTCTTTAAAAGCAATAGCTGTAAATTTGTCTGTTGAGTTAAAAGGAATTTCGGCTAGTTTTTTAGCTTTATCATTTTTTCTTATTGCTTTTTCTGAAATTGCTTTTTCAAATAAGGCTTTTTCTGTTGGTGTCCCTCTTACTTTATGAGAGCCTTTTTCAATAAAGGCTTTTGAAAAAAGAGACCCAACCCTTAAATTTAAAATGTAATCTTTTTTACTTGTTTTCTTCTCAAGCATTTGGCTCGGAGTTAAAACCGTATCTACTTTCATTGTCCCTTCAGTCAAAGTTCCTGTTTTGTCAGTGCAGATAACGGAGGTACTACCTAATGTTTCAGTAGAAGAAAGTTTTCTAACTAACCCTCTTTTTTTAAGAATTCTTTTGGTTCCTAAGGCTAAAATAACAGTAATTGTTATAGGTAAAGCTTCTGGAATACCAGCGACAGCAAGCGCAACAGTTGTTGAAAAAATTTCTAGTAAATCGAATCCATGTAAAAGGCCTTCAATGAAAATTATTAAGCAAACAAAAAGAATAACTATACTAATTACTTTTGAAAGATTTTTTATTTTTCTTTGAAAAGGAGTTTTTGTTTCTCGAGATTCTTTTATGTTTTTAGCTATTCTGCCTATTTCTGTTTCTTCTCCTGTGGAAAAAACAACAGCCTTCCCTTCTCCCTGTTCTATTATTGTTCCCATAAAGGCAATGTTTTCTCTGTCAGCTAAAATGGTTTCTTCTGGTAAAATACCTTCGTTCTTATTCGAAGGAATCCATTCACCGGTTAAGGCCATTTCATTGATTTTTAGCTTTTTACTCTCTATTATTCTTGCATCTGCAGGAACTTTATTTCCTTCTTCCAGGATAATGATATCGCCAGGCACTAATTTTTCTGTATTAATAATTTTAAAACTTCCATTACGTAAAACCTTAGTGGTATGTTGAACTACTTTCTTTAAATTTTTTAAGATATCATTTGCCTTTTTTTCCTGTAAAAATCCTATAATTGCACTAATTAATACTGTAATAGTAATAATACTGGCATCGGTTATTTCTCCGACTAAAAAGCTAACAAAGCTAGCTATTACTAGAATATAAACTAAAGGACTTTTAAATTGTTCTAAGAAAAGTCTTAAATTCGAAAAAGCCTTTTTTTCAGGCAGTTTGTTTTTTCCAAATTCTTTTCTTCTAAAAATAGCATTCTTTTCAGACAACCCTTTTTTTAGATTTGTCTTTAAAGTTTTAACTATTTCTTTTCCTGATAAATTGTGCCAAGAAATTTGAGCCATTTATTTATTTTAACAGAAAAAACTTTTTAAGAAAGCTTTTAATAATGTGACCCCACCGAGAGTCGAACTCGGGTTACAAGATTGAGAATCTTGCGTCCTAACCACTAGACGATGGGGCCTGTAGTTTTTTAAAGGCTTGTGATATTTTAACCAGATTTAATCCTAAACTGGTACTAATAGCAATAGCCCCTAAAACAGTATAAATATTCTCCTTGCTTTTTTTCTCTAAAGCAACAGGAATAATACTTCCATTGTAATCTATTTTAAAGATTTTTCCATTTTTAACAGGTTTTAAATCTGCTTCTTCTGAAAAACCAAACTTTTTAGGCTTCAAACCAGCTATTTTTCCAGCTCTTTTAGTTATAGAATTATCAGCATTTAAAATCAAGATTGTTTGATAGGATAAAGACTCTATTGTTTTTTCAATATTTTTTCTGACAGCTTTTAATTCGGTGATAACAAAAATTGGTTTTTTAGATCTTTTCAGAAAAAAATCTAATTTTTCAATATTTTTATCATCGGCGGTAAAGATTAAAATATCTTTCCCTATTTCAAAATATCTTTTTACTATTTGAGAAGTTCTTTCCTTGGTTTTTTCTTTTTGTTCTCCAATAATAACAATTACGGGAACTCTTTTAAAGAAAAAAATTAATTTAGATAGGAAATTAGTTTTGTTTTTCATAATCAAAAGGTATTTGGTATTGACGAATAATATATTCAGCTAATTCCTGAAAAATAGGAATAGCCGAATATTCAGCAGTTTTAGTTTGTGGGTTGTCTAACTTTACAAGAATTAAAAACTCAGGATTATAAGCAGGAGCAAAACCAATAAAAGACTGAATGGTTTTATCTGAATAACCTGACTTATCTATTTCTAATGAACCGTAAGATACTTGAGCGGTTCCTGTTTTTCCAGCAATAAAATAGCCAGGCACTTTAGCTTTTTTTCCAAAACCATTTTCAACAACGCTAACCATCATAGAAACAACTTTTGAAGCTGTTTCATTAGAAATAATTTGTTTTTTTTCTTGATCTTCATAAGGGAATTCAACATTATGATCGGCATCTACTATTTTTTCTACTAAATGAGGGGTTACTTCTTTTCCTTCATTGGCCAAAATACAAAAAGCTTTAATTAATTGAATAGGAGTAATAGCTATTCCTTGGCCAAAAGAAGCTGTTGCTAAATTTACTTTTCTTTGACTTCTTATTGCTTGATTTGGCGAATAAGTTTCAGGAGTATCTATTCCTGTTGGTTTAAAAAAGCCAAACCTTTCTAAGTATTCAATAAATAAATCTCCACCTAGTTCTTGTTGGGCAAAAACAGCTCCTGTATTAATAGATTTTTCTAAAACTTTAGTCATACTGGTATCACCCTGGTAAACTCTTTTTTCATAATTGTAAATAGGGTAATCATTTATTTCTAAATAGCCAGGGTCTTGATAAGTTGTTTCGGGACTTATTTTTTCCTCCTCTATAGCTGAAGCCATAGTAATAGGCTTAAAAACCGATCCTGGTTCAAACAACTCTTGAGTAGAAAGATTTTTAAAAATAGCTAGATTATTCTGGGTAGCATATTCTTGGTAGTTATTAGGATCAAAATTAGATAAACTGGCCATTGCTATGATTTCTCCTGAACTAGGATTAACAACAATTATTTCTCCGTTTTTAATATTAAAATTATTTTCAGCTTTTTTTAGCAGAGTCTCTGCTTTAAATTGAATATCATGATCAATAGTTAAAAAAAGATCAGAACCTTTTTTAGTTTTTATACCTCCTTCTTTACTTTTTAAATCATCATTATAGAACTCCTCTAATCCATATTGCCCTTCTTCTGCTCCTAAAAAACCAATAACAGGAGAAAGAAATTCTCCCTGCGGATAATATCTTTCTTTATTAGTATTAACGAAAACTCCGTAAATATCTAAATTCTTTATTTTTTCAACTTCTTCTTTACTTAATCTGTTTTTTATTATTGCGTAAGAAGGATATTTGTTGATTTTTTGCTGGATAATTTCTTTTTCCAGCTTTAAAATTTCACTTAAATTGTTAGTTGCTTTTTCAATATCTTTAACTAGTCTTGAGTTAACAAAAACAAAAGATTCTTCAATATTGATAGCTAAAGGCTTATCTTTAGCTAGAAAGATTTCACCTCTTTCTTTTAAATCTTTTCCAAGATCTAAATGAAGCCCTTGTGAAAGGGCTTTGTAGCGATCACCTTTTTGGATTTGTAAAATAACTAAGTCGTGAACAATAACCCCCGAGGCAATAAAAAATATTAAAAGTATGAGATTAATTTTCCATTCCTTCATTGATTCCTACTAGCAATGGAGTTTTCTAAAACTTCAATATAACTAATATTTTTTGGCTCAGTAAAATCTTTACTTGAAATATAACTATCTACATGAGCCAAGGAGCTTACCTTGGAAAAATTGATTGTTAAAGACTTATTGTATTCCGAAAGACTAAATATTCTGCTTTCGTATTTTGAAATTAAGTATTTTTCTCTAGTGTATAGACCGATTTGAAAAATACAAAAAGTAACAAGTAATAAAGTTAAAGCAATTAAACAATTAGAGACGATTTTTAAATTTAAAGTAGTTGTCATATTTTTATTGCCGCTCGAAGTTTAGCACTTCTAGAGCGTGGGTTATTTTTTATTTCTCTTCGACTTGGTTGAATTGGTTTTTTTGTTAAGATTTTTATTAATTTATTTTTTGATTGTTTTTTAAAATAATTTTTAATAATTTTATCTTCCAAGGAATGAAAAGATATGACTACTATCCTTCCTCCTTTTTTAATAATCTTTAAGGCTTGAGGTAAAACCTTTTTTAAATTATTTAATTCATTATTCACAGCAATTCTTAGAGCTTGAAATGTCCTAGTAGCAGGGTGTATTTTCTTGTGTCGATACCAGCTAGGAACAGAATTTTTTATTATCTCAACCAAGCTCTTAGTTGTTTCAATTGCTGATTCTCTTCTTCGCTTTACAATGTTTTTACCAATTCTACTAGCAAACCTTTCCTCTCCGTATCTTTTCAAAATCTGAATTATTTCTTTTTTATCCCATTCATTAATAATTTCTTTAGCAGTCAAATCTTGATCGGTGTTGTATCTCATGTCTAATTCTTCATTTTCGAGAAAAGAGAATCCTCTTCCACTTTCATCTATCTGCCAACTTAGAAAGCCAAGGTCAAATAAAATTCCGGACACTGGTTTAAAATCTCTTTTTTCTACAATTTCTTCTAAATGAATATAAGAATTATTTTCCAATATCAATCTTTTGATTTCTTTTTCTTTCAGTTTTGAATAAACTTTTTTATCCCACTCAATTCCTAATACTTTCCCTTTCGGTCCATTCTTCTTTAATATTTCTAAAGTGTGTCCTCCCTCCCCTATGGTTGCGTCAATGAAATTTTCGTTTGCTTTTACATCTAGATATTTTAAAACCTCTTTTTTAAGAACACTTTTGTGCATCAAATATCTAATTCTTTTAATTTACTAGCGATATCTCCTAATTCCTTTTCTGTATCTTTTCTGTATTGCTTCCATTCTTCCTCATCCCAAATCTCTATCTTATTGGACAAACCTATTATAGTTACGTTCTTTTTTAAAGATGCGTATTCTGTTAGATAATCAGGGATTAAAATTCTTCCTAACTTATCAAATGTAACGTCTACTGCTCCCGAAAGTAAAACTCTGGAAAACCCTCTTGCATCAATTTGAGTTCCAGGCAGTCTTTCCAACTTTTCAGTAAATTTTCCCCATTCTTCCATTGGATAAAGAACTAAACAATTTTCAAGCCATCTGGTTATGACTGCTTTTTCGCCCAATTGCGATCGGAACTTTGAAGGTATAGAAACTCTTCTCTTATGATCAATTGTGTATGAATATTCTCCTATAAACATATTGTTTTCCACAGAATAAGGGGTTTATTAACATATTTTTCCACAATTTCCCACTTATTCTCACTTGTTATCACTGTATCCTATTTTATGGGGTAAAGTCAAGCAAAGATTGACTAAGCTCAAATAAGCTTATTTTTCTAATTTTTCCACAGGAAATTAACAGCTTTATTTCAAAACAAAAACCTCTATTTAAAAAATAGAGGCTTTTTTATTATTTTGCTATTTTTCTATTATTCTTTATCTGATGGTGTTCTTATTAATTTAATACCAAGTTCAGACATTTTGCTTCCACCAGTTATTATTATCCAAGCTCCTCCTGTCCAAGTGATTAAATTGGCAAATTTATTGAGAGATTCCAAAGGAATAAGGTTTGATAATTGTTGTGATAACATTTGTCTTATTTGATCTTCAAATCCGCTATCTGTTCCCTCTTCAGGAATTTCTTGTATATTACCGAAGTCCATATTAAAGATTTGGGGAACTGGAGTAGCTCCAGTGAAAATATTATAAGTGTAATAAATTGTTGAACCAATAATTATTATCCCAGCCGTGAAAGTTAACCATCCTATAATTTTAGTTGCGCTCATTTTTTTATTTTTACAAAACGATATTTTTTAAACTGATCTTTAAAGAATTTAAAATTGTTGTAGGTTTGCTTCTTTAAGATCTTTTCTATTCGACCTTTTTGTTGTGGATCAAATTCTAGATATATTATTCCATTTTTTTTCAAAAAGTTAAAAGCTTCTTTTAAAAATTTCTTAATATGATCAAGGCCTTCCTTACCAGAGAAAAGAGCTATTCCAGGTTCGTATTTTAAAACGGACTTCCCTACTTCTTTTATTCTTTTCTCAGCTACATAAGGAGGATTAGCAACTATTAAATCATATTTTTTGTTTAAGGATTGAAAAAAAGAAGATTTGTAAATCTTATATTTATCTTGCGGTATTTCATTAATTGTTAAATTCTTTTTAATTTGCTTTATAGCCTTAGAGCTGACATCTGTAAAATCTACTCTTTTACATAAATTGGCTGCATTTTTAAGAATAGCAATTCCAATACATCCAGAACCAGCGAAAATATCTAAAACCATTACTTTCTCCTTGTTTTTTTTAATTTCTTTAATAACTTTTTTAACCCAATATTCTGTTTCAGGTCTTGGTATTAAAACTCTTTCTGATAAATCAATCTTACAATTTAAAAAAACAACACTTCCCTTTTTGTAAGCTTTAGGAATTTCTATCATCTGATTCTTTTTTTATCTTTGCTAACTCAACGAGAGTATCATCAGGAATAATAGGTTGTTTGCCCTTAGGGCTAACTCCTGGATAACGCCAGGCACTTATCATTTTAGTTACAATTTCATCTTCTGAAGATTGAACAGTCTGATACATTAGCCAAATTTCAGTGGGGTTCTTTTTAGTTCCTGTTTTTTGCATTACAGCAATTGTTTTTGGAGCAATACCAAACTCTTTCCTGTCAGGACTTTTAAAAACTCTTCGAATTCGTTGCTTAGACAAACCATATTGTCTCATTTTATTCTCAATGTGTTTTGTCCAATGAAATCTTTTATGACTTAAAGAAACCTTCATTGCAATAAAATATTAGCCTCCTCTACTAATTTGTTGGCTTTTTGTTTTGAAATACTTGTTTTTTTAGCAATTTGTTTCGGAGATGTTGATAAAAGATCTTTTACGAGAATTATGTTTTCTGCAGCGAAAACATTTTTAAAGCTTTTTTTAAAAGAAGGAAGAATGGTTATCGGATAAAGATCAGAATCTTCAATTAATTTTTCTAATCCGCCACTTTTTGGATGTCGCCAGCCTAGAAGTTCAACATTATTACATTCACAATAATCTACAGCTTTTTTTGTAAATTTGGCATTAGTTACTAAAATAGAATTTGTATGTTCTTTCTTGAAAAGAGGATGTTTACAAATATCTAAGAATCGAGCATGGTTATAAAGAGCAACTTTTAAATCAACCTTTTCTCCTCGGTTTGCATGATATTTACACTCGCCAATTTTTTTATTATTCCCTTGAGTACTTACAAAGTCTACTTCATAAGAGGAAATACAAAAACCACGAATGTGCTCGTTTATTTTAACGGTGAAACCGCTGTCTGAAAGAACTGCAACAATGAATTTTTCAAAATCAAAACCAGTTGGGCCTAATTTTCTCATTGCTTCTTTTAAAGAAAATTTAATTGCTGATTTCTTTGATTTTTTGCTAAGTAAGTTCTTAACTATTTTTCCTATTTCTGAGGTCTTAGTGCCTTGATGTACTCTTCTTTTAACTTCTTCTGTTACCTCATTAGCTATTTTTTCAGAAGCTCCACTTCTAATACAAGCTTTATATACTTTTTCTGCTGAAAAATCTTCGTTTTCTTTTTCGGAGTTTATTACTTTAAGTTTTTTCATTTTAATTCGAAAATTGAAAATAAAAAGGAGAACCGTTCCAACCTTTTGTGGTTGTTTCTAAAATCCCCGTCCCTCCTCCTGGGAGTGGTTTTACTAAAGATAAGTTTTTTTGATTAAGCGAACTTTCAAGATTTGCATATAAAACACATTTTTTTCCATCTCTACTTATTTTATAAATATACATCGAAGCATATTCATCACCTGTCTTTGGGTCTTTTATTTTTTTAAAAGAAGCTTCCTCGGCAATTTTATTTTTTTTAATCATTTCTTTAATTACTATAAATAAATCATATTCTCTATTATCACTGGTTTTATCTGGGACAAAGCAAGGATTAATTAAAATTTTACCAGCTTGCGATACATGATTTTTTCTTACAGAATCTCTAATTAATTCTTGGGTTTTTCCCGCAAAGAAAAACAAGAAAATTATTATAAATTCAATTAGTAAAGCAATAACTAAAAGTTCAATAAAATCGGCCCCTTTTGCTTTAACCCAAATATTATTTGTTGGCATACTTAGATCGATTAGGATAATTTCTAACTTTAGAAAGCCATTTTCTATTTGAAAACTCCCAAAGTTTTTTAGCATTTAAAAAAGCTTTCTTGTAATAAGTAGGTTTTTTTACCTCTTTTATTTCGCAAACTCCTTTTATATCTGTCCATTCATGTTCACACTTCTTCTTTCCGCCTTTAATTTTAGCTTCTTTCCCTTTTTTTCTCTTTCTTGCTCCACACAATTTACATTCCTGATATTGGTCAATTCTTAACACCCATTGCGTTTCTGCTTTTTTCTTTCCTTTTTCATTGTAAGCTTCAAAATAAGCAGCAGTTTGCATAAAATGGTCATCCCAAATGCTTTTACTTGTTTTAATATCTAAAACACCAAATTTATTATCTATTTTAGCTAAAACATCCAAAGTTCCACTATAATAATGTTTTTTACTTATAACTCTTTGTTCTATTCCTTCCACATCAATTTTATGATTTTTCATCCATTCTAAAAAGGCATCTATCGAAGGACAGATCTTTGAATCTATCTTGGGCATTCGGCCTAATAGGATACTTTCTACAGTTTCATGGATTAAATCCCCCCATTCAGTTAACTCCTTTCTTCTCTTTTTCATAGCGTAAACACTACCTTGACTAGCAAACCAATTTTCTAGTCCTGGCTTAGAAACAATATTACAAATAGAGGTAACACGAGGATACCAAAAACCGTTGACCCTGTGGCCATAATGTTTTTTTAAATATTTAGCTTGCATCTGCTATTTTTTGGTTGTCTTTAAGTTTAATTGTGAAGATTGGAACAAGAACAACTAAAACGTAATTGATCCAAGTATCAAATTGAGAAAAACTCTCCCAGCCTAAATAACAAGCAGCTACTGCAGCATCTAACAACATCATTACTATTGCCCAGGCAAAACCATATTTTATTGCTCCACTTACCGAATCAAGATCTAAATTTTCAGTTAAAAGATAAGTAATGATTATTGCGACCATGAAAACAATTTGCATTATTAAGGTTGATGATATTTTAAGAGTATTAAGGACAGAATCAGTAATAAAGATTACGTCCCAGATTAATACTCCAAACCCTAAAAATTTAAGTAAATTCATATTTAATGATTATTTTAACAAATTCGACTTTTTAATTTTTTCCTACCAGTTGTCCACAAGCGGCAGAAATTTTACTTCCTAAACGGTATCTCTGAGTGACAGTTACTTCTTCTTGTTCTAAAATATCTTTGAATTTTTCAATTCTTTTTTTGGAAGAAGCTTCAAATTTCGTTTCGGTAGAATTATAAGGAATTAAATTAACAAAACAAAGACGATTTTTAACAATCTTTAATAATTGGTGAGCATGTTTGTCTTGATCATTAACTCCTTTTATCATTATATATTCAAACATTACTCTTCGTCGAGTCTTCTTTATATATTTATCTATTATTTTCAGCAGTTTATCAAGTGGATATTTCTTATTTATAGGCATTAATTTAGATCTTAATTTATTATTTGGAGCATTTAAAGAAATAGCCAAGTTAATTTGTTTATCTTCCTTCATTAGTTTTTTTATTCCTTCTGTTATTCCGGCCGTAGAAATAGAAAAAGACCTAATACCTAAATTAAAACCATCTTTATTATTTAAAATATCTATCGCCCTCATAACGTTATCATAATTTAAAAATGGCTCCCCCATTCCCATAAAAACAATATTAGTTACTTTTTCATTTTCTTTTTTTAGATAGCGGGCAAAGAATAAAACTTGTTCTACTATTTCAGAAAAAGTTAGGTCTCTTTTAAAACCTAATTGACCTGTTGCACAAAAAGAACAATTTAAAGAACAACCAACTTGAGAAGAAACACAAATAGTATTTCTTTCATTGTATCGCATTAATACAGTTTCTATTTTTAAGTCATCTTCTAAAGTAATAAGAGCTTTTACAGCATTTTCATTTTTGGAAACTTTAGTTTTTACCTTTATTGAAAGGGGAAATTTTTTACTTAATTCTTTTCTTAATTCTAAAGGTAAAGTAGTAGCTTTTTCCCAGCTTTCAATTAAGTCTTGAAAGATCCACTTTTTAACCTGTTTTATTCTGTAATCTGGTTTATCTTCAAGAAACTTTTTTATTTTTTCAATATTCATTTTTCTATTATTTCAAAAATCTTATTTCTTCTTTTGAAACCTCTTTTAATTCTGACTTTTGAATTAGAAACATTAAAATAATTACTTAATATCTTTTTAACTTCCTCATTAGCTTTTCCCTGGATTGGTTTACTTTTAATTTTAACGATAAGTTCGTTCTCCGATTTCTTAATTATTTTTCTCTTATTTGAATCAGGCTTAACCTTAACTTTAATTAACATTTTTTATGAAAATTATTACTCATGATTAAATTATTTTAAATTAAAATAGGGCTTTTTACAAATTTAAGAACCTCCTGTTTTACTAACCGCTACAATGGAACTTATCGAAGAGAAGATTTATCTCCAAAGAAGCTTCATGCTTTTGATTTATGTTGTGCTCAAAATGAAATTATCCATTACCTGATTGATCCTGGAAAACCAGCTCAAAATGGAACTGTTGAAAGATCTCACCGGGAAGACCAAGAGAAATTTTATGAGAAAAATCGTTTTAAAAATTTAAAAAGTTTGGAAATAAAGTTAAGATTATGGAACAAGGAATACAATAATTTAGAGCATTGTGGTCTTAATGGAAAAACACCTCTTGAATTTCTTGAGAATTATGAGAAAAAGAAAGAGAAAATTAAATTAAAAAAACCGACAAATGTCCTTGCCTAAAACAAATGACTTTAATGATGATTGTAAGACCTATGATTTTTCTCATTTTGGAAGGGAAAATTATGAACAAGTTTTTAATCGTTATCTGAAGGTTTGGGAAGATTGTTACCGTAAGGATCTATTATTGATAGGGCATGGTAAAGGATTAGGTTCTCTTTTAGCAGAACTTCAAGAAGGAGCTAGACTTAAAAGAGGCGAATATCGATTTTTATATTATCCGAAATAGAAAAACCTTAGGATTATCTTGGAATTTTAAGTTATTTGGTGTAAATTTATTAAAGGTACTTGTCCCATTTGTCCCATTTAGCTTTAAAATAACCCTCGACCCATTAGCTTTAAAAAGGGGAAAAATTTAATTAATTTTTCCCCTTAAAATTCCTCTTTTTTGAATTCTGGACCGAACTGCCCTCACATTTATTATGGTTAACTTTATTAAAAGAATTAAAAGGATATTTCGAGATTAATCTTGATAAATTTAGTTAAATAGATTTAGAAGGATCAACTTTTTCCTTTTTAATTTCTTTAATATCTCCTTTTTTAAGATATTTTTTAATCTTATTGTATTCACTTAATACTTTTTCTTTACCTAATTCCTTTTTAAACCAATTATTTTTATCAAAGTTATAAATTTTATATGTGACAAGGAATGTCTTTATTGACTTCGGAAAATGTTTTTTAACAGTCATAAGAGCTCTTCGTGAATGGTAATGTTTTACAAAAATCATTATTTTTTTAATTTGCTCGAAGCCTATTTTATTCTCTATTGTTCTTTTTGAAAATAAAACATTTTCTAAAGTATTCGTTGCCCTTTCTTCTAAATAGATATCCTTGTTTTTTATACCTAACTTAATTAAATATTTTTTAATCCTTTTTGCTTCATTTTTTTCTGTAACACGATTAGTTCCTCCAGTTACTAATATTTTAGGCACTAATTTTTCTTTGTATAGTCTATAGACCTTATCAAAGATTTTTAGGTGTCGTGTTCCAAAAATAATTAGTAAATCAACTTTTTGTGGATTTGATTTTAAAAAAATATAATCTGTGATTTCTCTGATATCTTCTTTCATATAAGTAGTTTTTAATAGTATAGCATAAAAAAAATGGCATAATTTTTAAATTTATGCCTTTTTATTAAGTTTTTTATTAATCTTCTTTCCATCTATACTTTTCAGGAAAAGTTTGATATTTCTTTATTGTCAGAATAAGATAAATTTCTTTAGTCAGTTTATCTACTGATGTAAAATCGGATGCGGAAAATGATTTACTTTGTGGAAGATGATCTTGTATAAGGTTTTTCAATTTGCCTAGTTTACTTTTTATTTCAGTAATTTTATTTGATATGTCTTGACGATTGAATTCGTTGCTCTTCTCCCATCTGATTAAAGATTTTAGCAAATCAACCTCTATATCAAATATTAATTGGTCTAGAGAGTAAAACACTCGTCGTTTATTGAAAGAAGTTGCTTTTTTAAGTTTCCAAATTTCTGCCTGAAATAATTTCTTAAATGTATCTATCCATTCTGCATACACTGTTTTTAGAGCCATGTAAATTCGAGTAATGTTAGGTGTTACAAAATATTCATGGTAGGCTTCAAATGGATTTTTTGCGACTAATTTATGTTCATCTTCAAGAATTTGTTGGAGAGGAATACCATCAAAGATTCTCAGTGTTTTAGATAGAGTTGGAGTAAAACTGTATTTTTCTAGAAAAGCAATATCTTGCTCTAAACTTTCTATTGTTGTATAGGGATTGAAAATCAAAAACCCTATCACTAAATCAATGTTATTTTCCTGTAGAATATTAATAGTGTAACAGATTCTTTTCAGTGTCTCCCCCTTCCGTAAAAGTTGGAGAATTTTGGGGTTAGCGCTTTCAACTCCTATAAGAATTCTTTCGAAGCCTGCTTTTTTCATCAGTGTTGCTACCTGTGAATTAATGTCGTTTGCTCTACAAAAGGCCATAAGATGTATATCGTCAAGTTGATGATGGATTATCTCTTTACATAAATTTATAACATGTTCTTGGCCTTTTTTGCCTGGTCCGAAAATATTTGCATCATTGAACTTAAAGACTTTAACTTTGTAGCTGTTTCTTAAATATTTTATTTCATCTACTACGTTTGTCGGATCTCTAGCACGCCATTTAGGTCCAATTGACATTTTTTCAAAAGAAGCGTTAGTACAAAAGGTACAATTTCCATAACATCCTCTGCTACTTAAAATGGTAGCGTAGTTAGTTTTTTCTAAGCATATAGGTAGAAAATCTCGCACTGGCCATGGTAATAGGTCGAGGTCTGGTTTTGTAGTGGGTGGGTTAAAAATAATATCTCCCTTTTTCTTAAAAGCAATACCTTTTATGTCTTGCCAATTAGAAAATGAAATGACCGCTTTTACAAGATTATTAAAAGTGATTTCACCTTCGCCCATTACAATAGAGTTCATTCTTGGTAGTCTTTCAAGGATGGTAGAAGCGCTTAAAGTCGCAGTAATTCCTCCTCCACAAATATGTGCATTCACTTCCTGTTTTTCTAGCATTTCTATTAAAAGCTTAGTCGATGGTAAAGCCCTTTGAAGAATAGAAAGACCAATAACAGAAGGAGAATAGGAAAGAATTTTACTTAAGGCTTCTTTTATGGTTAGACACAACAAACCTGCATCGATTATTTTTACTGAAAAACCATTTTGTCTTAATACTGCAGCTATATACATTAAACCCATTGGTTCCTTAGGATTATAGTCTGGAATTCGACCAGATTGATACATCGGAGGTATTATTAGTAATACATCTACTTTTTTAGTCATTAATCTCACTCTCTCTATTATTTTTTCTATTTATTTTAATTCCTAAATTTGAAAGTCTAAGATCTAATCTTTCGTAACCGCGATCAATATGATAAATATTGTCAATAATAGTTTTTCCTTTTGCAGCAAGACCTGCTAATAACAGAGCTGCACCTGCTTGAATATTATGTGCTTTAACATAATTTCCTTTAAGGAAAGGGACTCCTCTTATTATTATTTTATCTGACCTTCTTGTGATGTCTGCTCCAAGGCAATTTAATCCTTCAATGTGAGAGAAGCGGTTTTCAAAGATTTTCTCTGTAACAATGCTTGTGCCCTGTGCTAATGACAAAAGCGTTGTTATTTGAGGTTGAAAATCTGTAGGAAAACCAGGATAAGGTCCAGTAATAATATTGGCTGCTTGGAAAAAAGGGCTTGGTTTCACCAGCAATTTATTGTCGCTCAAATTTTCTATTTGGACTCCGATCTTTGCCAGTTTGTATCTTGTTATACTTTTATTATCCTGGAAAGGACTTTCCATTATTAACTTTCCTCCTGTGATAGCGGTAGCGGCTATAAAAAATTCGGTTTCGATTCGCGATGGTATTGCCACATGTTTTGTAGCTGATAGTTTCTTGACACCCTTAATTTTAATAAAGGGGCTACCCGCACCTTTGATTTTTGCTCCCATAGAATTCAAAAAGAGAGCAAGGTCAATAATTTCTGGTTCACACGCAGCATTAATTAATGTTGTAGTTCCTTTTGCTAAACACGCAGCCAGCATAATGTTTTCGGTTCCGGTGTGACTAGGAAAATCGAGATAATATTTAGTCCCAATTAGGGATTTGCTTTCAAGCTGTATTATTTCTTTTTCTTGTAGAATATTAGCTCCTAATTCTCTTAATCCATCCAGATGTATATTTATTCTTCGATTACCAATTTTGCAACCTCCCGGAAATGTTGTTTTTATCTTTCCGAAACGCGACAACACAGGACCAAGTAATAAAACAGATCCTCGCATTCTTTGAACTAAATCAGTCGATGGGTTATGCTTTGTCATATTTTCACAATTTATTCTTAATTTTCGGTTTCTAGGATGGTATTTAACACTAGCACCTAATCTAGATAATATATCAGAAAAGACTCTAATATCTTTTATGTCTGGTACATTGTAAATAATTGTTTCTCCTTCTTGTGCTAAGATCGCTCCAGCCATAAGAGGTAGAATTCCATTTTTTGCTCCCAATATCTTAACTTTTCCTCTAATTTTTTCTCTTCCTTGAATTACAAATCTATTCATAATAATCACCTATTCTGTTTTTAATTTTAAAAGTTCTTAATTTGATTTAAACACGATTCAAATTAAGAGTCAATAAAAGATAGTAATGTACAAGAATATTTTAAATCTAAAATAAAAAAGCCCTTGAAAAATACTTTGAAAAAAAATTGGAGTATTAATTTTCAAGAAAGTGATGTCGTTGCGATGCAGTTGCAATCTTTTTAATTCTAATTTTTTCTTTTCTACTTCTTTTTTATTTTTTCAATATTCATTTTCCTATTATTTCAAAAATCTTATTTCTTCTTTTCTTTTTTCTGCTTTTCTTGTTTAGTCTTCTTATTTCAGAAGCAGAAGAGATTAATCGGTAAAATCCATCAGGAGCCTTATAGTAAAACTTTTTTCTTTTTACAATAACAACTCGAAAGCCTATTTTTTCTAAGTTTTTTATATAATCTTCTTCTAATTTATCAGCTTTATAAAAAGTATTTATGGTATTTTCTGTAATTTTGCATTTATTTTTAAGATAAGAGGGCCAGGCTTCTTTATCTTCTATATCTTTTAAATCAACTATTCTATATTTTTGGTACTTTAAAATCTTGAGTTGTTTATCAATTCTTTTGTGTCTTTCTTCGATAGAGAAAGGTTTTGAATTTTGAGCAGAACCAATACAGATAACTACTTTGTCATTTTCTTTAAAAGCTTTATCTATTAATTTAAGATGTCCGGGATGTAATGGTTGAAATCTTCCTAGAACTAATCCGAGCCTTTTTTTATCTTTTTTTCTCATTCTTTTTTAATCCAAACTTGATAACTTTTTACTGTTTTTTTTGTAATCTTTGTAGTTGAGACTGAGCAGCAATGTTTTGAATTTTAGCCCTTTCTCTTCTTGTTCTCTTTTTTCTTTCATAGAACATTTTATGTTTCTTTCTTTCCTCCTTTTTTTGAAAAGAAAAGAGAAAAAAACCAAATGACAAAAGACTTAACATAAAAAAAGTATATTCAGGAACATTTAAAATAATAGAAGTAATTTTATGAACTAGAAAAAAGATAATTGACATTCCGAATAAATTTAAAGGAGTTCCCAGTTCTTTGAAAAGGGCTACTTTTCTTCTTAAAAAAGAATTCAGTAAAAAGCTAGATATTAACCAAATTAAAAAAACAAGAAACGTATCAATCATTTTTATTCTTTTAAATCTTTTTTCACTTCTTTAAATTCGTTTTGGACTTTTTTAAGTCTCTTTTTTAGTTTTTTAATTAAACCTGCCCCCTCTTTAACTTTTTTTAAACCTTTTTCAATATCAATATCCTTTTGTTTTTCAAACCAATCGACAATTTCTTCTAATTCTTTTAAAGATTTTGATACATTTACTTTTTCTTCTTTTTTATTCATTGTTTTTATTTATTTTATTAATTTTTGATAAAATACTTCCTTTATGAAGTTTAGTTTTTATTGTTTCTCCTTTTTTAACGTCCCCGATTTCTTTAATAATTTTACCGTCTTCATCGAAAACTATACTATATCCTAATTTAAGATTTCTTCTGGGATCTAAAGCTTTTAAATATCTTTCTTGATTAACAATAATCTTTTTTATTTTTTCAATGTCATTTTCCAAAGACAAAATCAATTTCTTTTCAATTGTTTTTATTTTCTCTCCAACAAGCTCTTTTTGCCTTCGAAGAATATCAAAAATATTGTAAATATCTTTAGTTAATGATTCAAACTTATTGAAGGTTTGACTAAAACCAAATGAAATTCTTTGTCCTAATTCACTTAATCTGATGAATCTTGAATCCAAAATACTTTTAAAGCTATTAAATATTCTTTCTTGCCAGTAAGGGATGTTTTCTTCTAAAGAGTCCCATGATTGATTTAAATAACTGGCCGCCGCAGTAGGAGTAGAAACAGAAACATCAGCTACTAAAGAAGCTAAAGGAATATCTACTTCATGTCCAATACCACACAAAGTAGGAATTTCAGAACCATAAATAGTTCTAACTAAAACTTCATTATTAAAGCCTTGTAAAGATTCTAAACTTCCTCCTCCTCTCATTATAACTAAAACATCTAAATTAGGCATATTTTTATTAAACCACTTCACTGCTTTAGTTAAAGATTTGGCTGACTTCTTTCCTTCAACTAAGGCATCTTTAAAATAAATCTTGTAATTAACATCTCTCAGATTTTTTCTAAAATCATGAATTACCGCTCCATCTTTTGATGTGATTACTCCTATATTTTCAACGAAACTTGGTATTTCTCTTTTTCTTTCAAATAAGCCTTCAGTTTTTAATTTCTTTTTTAATAATTCATAAGCCTTTTTAAAAGCTCCTTCTCCAGATAATTGAATATCACGAACATTTAAGTTAAAAGAGCCTCTATTAGCCCTTAATTGAGGTTCTCCGATGACTTTAACCTTCATACCGTCTTCTAACTCTAAACCAAGGGATTGCAGCCTAGAATAATAAATACTGCAATGTAAAATAGCTTCTTCATCTTTAATGTCGAAAAAGACAACTCTATCTTTCCAATTTTTAAAGCCAATTATTTCTCCCTCAACCCAAACCGGTTCAAGTCTAGAAATTAAAGCATTAATTAGTTTAACAAAATCACCGACACTAAGAACTCTTTTATCTTCTTCTTTGTAAGGCATCAGTTAAAAGTGTTATTTTTTAATCCCATTCTTCTACTTTAGAAGTTTCTTTTCTATACATACAATAATCACAATCGTCTCCCATTTCTGGAATTTCATTTTGCATTAAGCATTTTTTCATATCTTTTAATGTCCCTTCAATCCAGCTATCATCTCCTTCATAAGGAATAACTTTAACTTTAAATTCAATTTTTTTATTGAAAGCTTTATCTTTTTTGCCATTACAATACACAAAGTAAGTTGTATCAGAAACCTTAAATCCATTCTTTCTTAATAACCATTGATAAATTTCTACCTGTCTTTTGTAAGCTATCTGCCAATCAGCATCTAAAGTAACCTCTTTCTTTTTTGATGTCGCCTTGTAATCCGTAACAATTAATTCTTTATCAGGATTGATCCAAACATCATCAATAGCTCCAGTTATCAAGAAATTAGTAGGTTCATGTAAATGTCTTACCCCTTTCCAGTTATTTCTCCATTCATCTATTTTTTTATGTTGGAAAGGAATAGCATCAATTCCGTATTCTTCCATTAAAGGATGGGCTGATCCGTTTGCTCTGTGAATATCAAATTCATTTTTCAAAAGATTATCTACAGCGCTATTTAGAGTAAAAGGATAGCCTGGTGGACGCCCTATTCCTAATCTACGATCAAGATAAAAACATTTTGGACAATTTAAAAACAAATCAATTTTTGATCTACTTAATTTAAAAGGTTTTTTAGATTTAGGTCTAAATAAACCGCTAGTTCTTTTTGAGTTGTAATATTTTGACATAATTTAAAGATGATCTTTTGCTAACATAATTATAAAAAATGAAAGACGGCCAACTATAACTAGTAAAAAATAAAGCACTATCATTCCAAACACAAACGTTTCTAATAGATTTACTAATGAAAAAGTCATTTTATAATAATTTTCCTTGATATAATTCTTTGTTAATTTTTAAAGCTTCTTCTTTTCCCTTTACAGTTAAAGAAAAGTAAGAATCTGGACTACCTGAAACTAAACCTTTATTTCTTAAGTTCCTTAAAGGACGATCTATTTTCCGAGCATCTGGCCATTTATGGCTTTCAAAAGCAATTAATTCAGGCGATAGCTGAAAACATTTTTCTAACAAAGCTTCAAAATCAGCTTTTTTACTCTCCTTAGATAGTAAAAATAATCCTAAAAGTACTAATTCGTTAATTGATATATTTTTATCAATTTTTCCTTTAAAAACACCTTTCATATTGTTTATTTTATCCTTTTTATCTTTTACTTTCAAATAGTGGGCATGACTGGATTTGAACCAATGACCTTTGCAATGTGAATGCAATGCTCTACCCCTGAGCTACATACCCCTTTTTTATTATAAATATATTTTTCAGCTTTTAAAACGCTATTTGTTATTTTAAAAGAAAAATCTTAAAATAAAGCAATGAAGATTTTTGAATTTATCTTTAACCCCAAACAAAAAGAAGATTTAATCTTCGATAGTTTTTGTTATAAGCCGGAAAATATTTATGAGAAAAACAAAGGGCATCTTTGCATGGTTGGCCTTCTTAGAAATGCTTTACCTACTAATCTTTATCTTATTAAAAAAATAGCTAGAACAATTAAAGATCAATATTTTAGATCTACTGACTCAAACCTTCAAACTGCTTTTAAAAGAGGCTTAAAAGAAGTAAACAATTTTCTTTCTAAAAAAGCAGACAGAGGAGATACAAGTTGGCTTGGAGATTTAAGTTTTTTAGCTCTTTCTTTAAAAAAATATAGTTTAATTTTTTCAAAAACAGGCGATATTAAAGTTTTAGTTGTTAGAGACAACAATGTTGTTGATATTGATAAAAAGACACAATATAATGAAACCTCTCCTTATCCTATCAAACCTTTTGCTAGAGCTATTTCAAGTAAATTAGCTAAAAAAGATTTAATTTTAATTTTTACTAGGCAGGTTTATGATTTTTTTAAAAAAGAAGGATTGTTAGAAAAAATTATAGAACCTTCCTATTTTAATGAAAAGAAAATAAAAAAGATTTTAAATAAAAGAAAAAAGAAAGTAGCTAAAGTTAAAGGTGTTTTTCTTGGTATTTCTTTAAAAGAATTAAAAGAAGGAAGTTCGCAAAAGACAACATTAAAGAAGTTAAAAAGTGTTCCTTTTAAAGAGATATTTACCTCTTTTCTTGACTCTTTAAAAAAGTTTGAGTTTCCAAAAATAAACTTTCATTTTCCAAAGAAAAAGAAAAGAAATTTAAAGCTCAAAGCTTTTGATAGGGATTTATCATTTTTTTCAAGGAAAATAAAACCTCTTTTTTCTAAGAAAAAGATTTTAATAATAGCTCCAATAATTATTTTGGCTCTCGGGACTGCCTTTTTCTTTTTTCAAAAAGATAAAAGAATTAAAGACTATCAAACCGAATTAATAGAAATAGAAAGAAAGATTTCAGAAGCTAATGAACTTTACAATTCAAAGGAACTAAAAAAAGCTAACGAATTGTTTCAAGAATCTTGGGTTCAACTTACCGATTTAAAAACTAAATCTGAGGGTTTTTCGGAAGAACTAACTAATTCTATAACTACTTCAAAAGAAAAGATTGAACCAGAATTATTTGATTTAAATAATGTTAAAGAAATTAAAGAACCTAATTTGTTTTTTAACTTTGCAGAAATGGATTTTTCTCCCGAAAGAATTTTATCTTTTAATGATAGGCTTTATTTCTTTAATTCAAAGATCAAAAAAGTTTTCTATTTAAATAAAGACAAAGAACCTAAAAACATAAATGTAAATTATAATCTAAATGAGTCAACTTTAATTGATAACTCTATAGTTTTCTTCTCAAAGCCTGATAAGTTAACGATTTTAAAAGGTTATTTTCCTGGCTACTATTCTTTAAGTTCTTATCCTTCCGATTTCAATTTTGATTTTTTATCTTCTTTTAGAAATAATATTTACTTTTTAAACAAAATAACTGGAAGAATTATTAAATATCCCTATTTAGGCAATAATCAATGGGGTTCTTTCCAAGAATGGTTGTCTTCTGATTCTTACTATCAAAATAATATTAATGCCGAATCTTTTGCTATTGATAGATCTATTTGGGTTTTAAATAATAACACAATTTATGAATATTATACTGGTGAATTAAAAAACGAAATTAATTTAGACCTCTTCCCTACTATTAAATCTTTTTCTAAGATTTATACTTCTCCAGAATTGTCGAATATTTATATTTTAGAACCTAAGCAAAAAAGGATTATTATAATTGATAAAGCAGGAGAAGTTATTAGACAGATTCGAAGTGATAAATTTAATAATCTTTTAGATTTAAGTGTTTTAAGTAATGAAGAAGTCCTCTACTTATTAAACAAACCAAAGATTTATAGTATTGACTTATAATTTAAGATTAAAAAAGAGCCTCGAATATGAGGCTCTTTTTAATTTCTAGATAAGAGAAAATTTATTTTAGTTCTACTTTAGCACCTGCTTCTTCAAATTTCTTTTTAATTTCCTCTGCTTTTTCTTTATCAACACCTTCTTGGATTGTTTGAGGCTCATTAGCAATAGCATCAGCTAAATCTTTAGAATCTTTAAGCCCTTTCTTAGTAATATCTCTTATTGCTTTAATAACTTTAATTTTCTTTCCTCCCAATTCAGTAATAACAATATTGTAAGATTCTTTTTCCTCTTCTCCCTTTTCTCCATTTCCTCCTCCGGCTGTTGCGGCTCCAGCAACTACTTGAGGTGCAGCTGAAACCCCAAATTTATCTTCTAATATTTTTACTAATTCTGCTAAATCTAAAACGCTCATTTCTTCAATTTCTTTGACAAGCTTTTTAAATTTTGCAGGAACTTCTACTTCTTTTTCTTCATCTTCTTTCTTTTCTTCATCTTTGTCTTTTTTGTTTTCTTCTTTCTCTTCCTTTTTCTCTTCTTCTTTTTTGTTTTCTTCTTTTTTTTCTTCTTTTGCCATATTATTTTATTAATTATTTATTATTTTTAATTGCATCTAATGCAAAAACCAGACCTTTTAAATTATATTGCAAACTTCTAACAAAACCTTTAACTGGTGAAGAAATGCTTCCCACAAGTCTTCCTAGAAGCTCTTCCTTTGAAGGAAGTTGTGCCAATTCAATAAATTTTTCTCTATCTTGAAATTCATTTTCGAAGAATCCACCTAATATCTTTAAATTCTCATTTTCTTTAGTGAAATTATAAATTACTTTAGCAGGAGCAATTTCATCTTTATAGCCAAAAACTAGAGCTATTTCTCCTTTCATTTCTTCTATATTTTTTTCTAGATTGTTCTTATCTAGAGCTATCTGAATTAATGTTTTCTTAGCTACTTTCATTTCTCCGTCAACCTCTTCAAGCTTTCTTCTTAAATCAAGCCCTTCTTGAACCTTTAAACCAGAAAAATCAACAAAAAGCATTGTTGTTTGTTCTTTTATTTTCTCGTTTAATTTTTTAACCGCCTTCTTCTTTTGTTCTTTTGTTTTTGCCATATTTAAATAAAAAATTGTGGTTTTTTAACCACAGACAAATAAAAAAATTACTATTTTCCCCTCGGTAGGTCTTATGTAACTGCCTACTGTCTGTGGATATATTATTATGCTATATTTTTTTTATTTCTTTGTCAATGAGAATAATAAAATTATTAATTCATTTTAGAAATTTAAGAGTTTAATGCTTTAACCATCTCCTTTCCAAATTCATTAGCAACTTCAGGGCCTCTTGCCGTAACAATATTACCGTCTCTGATTACAGAAGAAGCCTTATAAATAGCTCCATTCTTTTCTAAGGTTCTAACTGGATGTTGATCCATCGGAGAGTTCCAAACAGTAGCTCTTTTCCCCTTTAAAATCCCTGCTTTAGCCAAAATTACAGAAGCAATACAAATACCAGCTATAATTTTATTTTTCTTGTGAAAATCTTTAATAATTTTGTAAGATTTTTCATTATCTAAATGAGGCAAACAACCCCCTCCCCCAATAAAAACAACTGCTTCATAATTATCTACTTCAATATCAGAAATAGTTTTATTAATTTTAATTGTCTCTCCAAAAACTCCAACTGCTAATCCTTTCTTGTTAGATACTGTTTCGGTTTTTATTCCTGAGTCTTCAATAATATCTTCAGGAACTAAATATTCTTGATCTTGAAAATCACGAAAAGCAATTACAAATAATACTTTTTTCATTTTAAATATTTTGCTTTAGCTATGTTATGCTCTCTTAATGTTTGGCTAAATATTGTTTCTCCTTTCGGTGTCGAAAGATAATACCAATAATCAGATTTTTCCGGATAAATAGCGGCTATAATACTGTCTAACCCAGGATTACATATGGGTCCTAAGGGTAATCCTTTGTATTCGTAGGTATTATAAGGAGAATCTATTTCTAAATCTGATTGTAAAATTTCTGATTTCTTTCCTGTAATATAAAGAACTGTTGGGTCTACTTGTAAAGCTATATTGTTTTTTAATCTCTTCCAAAGAATACCTGATACTATTCTTTTCTCTTCTTCTTTGGTTACTTCTTTTTCTATTAAGGAAGCCATAGTAATAATTTCAAAAATAGTTTTACCTTGACTTTCAATTTCTTTTCTTAAATTATTATTTAATTTTTTATCAAAATTAGATAAAGCTCTATTAACAAACTCTTCAAGACTAAATCCCTTTTCTAATTCATAAGTATCAGGAAAAATAAAACCTTCTAAGCTAACTTTTTCGGTTTTGTCTTTTAAAAAGTCATAATTAAACTTCTTAGATTCAGGATAATTAGAGGTTTGGGAAAGATCAACGGCCGGTAAACCTGCTAATTCAAACAACTCTTCAGCCTGAAATAGCCCTTTTCCTTCTAAATAAAAAGCGATATCTCTTAAGTTCCATCCTTCAGGAATAGTAATTATTTCTTTTGCTATTTCTCCCTTGAGAAATTTATCAGTAACCTCATAAATACTCATTGAAGGAGTTAAATAATAATAACCAGCTTGAAGGTCAGGACGATTCCCGCTTCCAAAAACATAAAAACTAAAAAAGAAAGGATTTTGAATTATTCCTTTTTCTTTTAAATTATTAGCAATATTAATTACACTTTCTCCTTTTTTAACGGAAAATAATTGCTTGTTTTGATTATTATTTTTGGAGAAAAAAATATTGTATCCAAAATAAATAATAACTCCTAAGATAATAAAAAAAATTGCTATCTCTTTATTTCTTTTATTCATATCACAAATTATTTACTAAAAAGAAAAAATACAATTATTTCAAAAATTGATCTTAAAATAAGTCTACTCTTCATTTCTCTTTTTTATAAAGAGACGATTGCTTAATGATAATCTTATAAATATTTTCAATAAAATCTCCTCCTGCATATCCAATAATAAAAGACATGGCAGGATCAAAAGCGCCATGTAAAGTAAATCCTAAACTCTTAACAGACATACTGATTAAAAGACCAGTAATTCCGGAAATGAAAGTAGTAGCTAAAAAATAAGGAAGTTTAAAACCAACATTCTTATAGGAAAATTGATATTTAATATAGCCTACTAAACCTCTAACCATACCTCCTCCAAAGCCAGCAATTAAAATTGAAAACATTATATTCATATTCTTGGCAGGGGCGAAGGGATTTGCACCCCTATCATTGGTTTTGGAGACCAATATTCTGCTATTGAACTACGCCCCCACATATTAATTATTTTTTGGTTTCCTTATGTAAAGTATGTTTTTTGCACCACTTGCAAAACTTTTTAAGTTCTAACTTACCTTCAACTCCCTTTGACTTATGAATACGATAATTAATTCTATCACATTCATCACATTTCATTTTAACATAAACCTTTTTTCTTTTGGCCATAAATTTAAAAAAATTAAATAATAAACGGAGCCTGAGAGCGGAGTTGCACCGCTGGCCTCGTCTTTACCAAAGACGTGCTCTAACTAACTGAGCTACCCAGGCTAATTAGTGTGGGTGGTGAGGGATTTGCACCCCCGTAGGCGAATGCCTGCTCTTTTACAGAGAGCCCGGTTTGTCTGCTTCCGTAACCACCCATCAATAAATCATCTTACTTTATTTTTAATTAGATATCAATTGTTTTTTTAGCTCTACTTTTTTATTTCTTTGGCTCTCTTTTCCTTCCATTCTTTAATCTTTTTATGGTTTCCTGATAATAACACTTTTGGTACTTTCCATTCAACTCCTTTTTTACTTTTAAAAATTTCTGGCCTAGTATATTGAGGATATTCAATAAAACCTTCCCCTTTTTTTCTTTCATCTAAAAAAGATTCTTTTCCTAAAACTTCTGGTATTAATCTAGAAATTGATTCTACTAAAACCATAGCTGGAACCTCCCCTCCCATCAAATCATATTCCCCTATTGATAATTCTAAATCAGCTACATGTTTAGCAACTCTTTCATCTACTCCTTCATATCTTCCGCAGATAAGAATTATTTGTTCCATTTTACTTAAAGAAGTAGCTTTGCTTTGATTGTACTTTTTACCTCGAGGAGTAAAAAGAACTATCTTTCTTTCTTTAGGTTTGATATCTTTTCTTTTAATATCTTCAACTGCTCTATAAATTGGACCAATCTTAAAAACCATTCCCAAACCTCCACCGTAAGGTTTATCATCAACGGTTTTTCTTTTGTCTTTAGTCCACTCTCTTAAATTATGGACGTTAACTTTAATTAATTCTTCCTCCTGAGCTTTTTTAATTAAACTAGCCTCAAGATAGGAATCAAAAATCTCAGGGAAAATTGTAAGAATATCGAATTGTAACATATTTTAAATAAAAACAGCGTTATTAATATAAAATAACACTGTTTTCGTTTAGAGTAAATATAGGAATTATAACTTTAAGTCGTCTAAGTCTTTATCGTCTGAAGACTTATTTTCCTTTCTTCCTTTTGAAGAACCTTCAGGCTCTTCAATTTTAAGGTTTACTCTTGCGTGATTTTTAAGCCCAACAATTCTAACTAAACTTCTGATTGCTTTAGCAGTAGATCCTCCTCTACCAATCACTTGTCCCATATCTTCTGGATGAACCCTTAAAGAAAGTAAAACACCCATTTCATCAACTTTCCTGTCAATTTCAACATCTTCAGGATTGTCAACAATGTTTTTGATTATAAATTCGAGAAATTCTTTGTCTTTTTCTTCTTTTGCCATTTTCTTACAATCTATTATTTATTCCAGTAGCTCGACCTTTCCATCTTTTTGCCGTTATCGTTCAGTAAAAAACTAACGACTTTAAAGCTACTTATATATCATAATTATAATTTTTCTTTCTAAGATGTCAAGATTCGATCTCGTATTTTTTAATCATTTTTGAAAACATTTGAAGTCTTTCTTGCCAATCTTTTTCTTGATTTTCTATTTTATTTAAACTTTCTATTTGTTTTTTAATTCTTTTGATAAAGATACTAAAAGTTTTTTGGTCATTCTTTTTATAGCCAAAATTCTTAATGCCTGCTTTTAAATTTTCTTTAGAAAAAGGAAGGTAAAAAACAGGAATTTGCTTTAGTTGAGCAGCTTCAATTTTTCCGTTTCCCTTTATCTTAAATCCATATTTTAATTCACCTTTTTCTTTGCCAGTATTAATTTTTTGCACTTTCTTTATTTTTTCCTTAAGTTTTTCTAGGTTAAACTTTTCAGAAGCCACTTCATCAAAGGCGCAAATTGTTTTACCACTTTTCTTATGAATAAGAACATTATCTATCCCATTACTAAAATCATCATATTCTGAACTCCTAAAAACATAAAAATCATTTCCTAAGAATTTATTAAAAATTGCTGTTTTTAATAATTCCAGTTGCTCGCCATAACTTTCTCCCCTTTCTTTTTTCTTTCCAAATTTTTCTTTTAAGATATCAACGGTTTTCTGGTCTTTTTTTGACTCTTTTCTTGGGAAAAATTCTGAACGATAATCAACTCTACAATCTTTTGTTAAAGGGAACCCTTTTTCTTCGTTTAATTCTTTACTAATTTCTTTAACTTTACTTTTTATTTCTTGAATTTTTTCAAAATAACTTTCTGCTTTTTCCTTGCTTTTTCCATAATATTCTTTTTCTGTCTTCCACCCTTTTTGTTTATATTTTTCTATTAAAGAAGCCATGTAATTATTTAAAATTAGATAATCTTTGTTTTTATAATATAAAAAAATTAAGAATTATCAATCTTTTGAATTAAAAAACTGCCCACAAGATAGACAGTTTTTAATTTTGGAATTTTTTTATTTTGCAGAATCGTCTTCTTTTTCTTCTTCTTTTTGTTCTTTCTCTTCTTTCTTTTCTGCTTTTTCTTCCTTTTTCTCTTCTTCTTTTTCACTCTCTTCTTTTTTTTCTGTTTTTTCCTGTTCTTTTTCTTCCTTCTTTTTCTTTGTCTTGCTGTGCTTTTTCTTCTTTTCTCCCTCTATGATACCTTTTTCAACTAAAAGATTATAAACAGTATCGGAAGGTTGAGCTCCGACAGAAAGCCAATATTTAATTCTCTCTTCTTTTAATTCCTTTTCTTTAGTTAAAGGATTATAAAAACCGACCTCTTCTTTAAATCTTCCTCTATGTGGAGGATTACTTTTCTTCGTAACAACAATTTTAAAAGAGGGTTGATTTTTCTTACCTACTCTATAAAGTCTAATTTTTAACATAAATTATTTATTATATTACCACTTCTTAATTTCTAATGCTTTTTTAGCGGCCTCTTCTTCAGCTTCTTGCTTAGAAGATCCTTCTCCTTGAGCAATAAGTTCATCCTTTAGAAATATCCCTATAATGAAATGCTTATCATGATCAGGACCCCATTCTTTAACAACTTTATACTTAGGAGTAATTTGAACTTTTTCTTGAGCTATTTCTTGAAAGCGGGACTTAGCATCTCTGAAAAGTCCGTTTTCTATTATTTTAGGCAATTCTTTCATTACGTTTTCTTTAATAAATTTCTCAGCAGTCTCGTATCCCTGGTCTAAATAAATAGCTCCAATAACAGCTTCCATTGTATCACCTAAAATAAACTTTCTTGCTTTTTTACCTCCTCTAGCTTCTCCTTTAGAAAGAAATAAAAAATTATTAAAATTTAAATTTTTAGCTATTCTAGAAAGAATTTGAGTATTAACCAAAGATGCTCTCCAACTTGTTAACTCACCTTCCGATTCATTAGGATATTTTTTAAATAATTGATCGGTAACTACTAATTCAAGAACGGCGTCTCCTAGAAACTCGAGCCTTTCATTTTGATTTAATGGAAAACCAGGATTTTCATTTAAAAAAGAACGATGAACAAAAGCTTGTTTTAAAAGATTTTTATCTTTAAATTTAATTGCTAACTCATCTTCTATTTTTGAAAAATCTTTCATTTTTCTTTCTTTTCTTTTTTATTTTCTTCTTCTTTGTCTATATTTTCATCCAAGTCTTCTTTAGTAATTTCCCCTTCTTCTTTTAAAAGATCAAAGACGGTCCCTAAAACACCGTTAATAAACTTACCAGAATTTTCTCCTCCAAATGATTTAGCTAATTCGATTGCTTCATTGATAGCTACTTTAGGCGGAACTGCTTTCTTGTCTGCGTATAACAACTCATAAATTCCTAACCTTAAAACATTTCGATCAACAATTGAAATCTGGCCTATTGGCCATTGAGGAGCTGATTTTTTAATAATAGCATCAATTTCTTTTAAATGATCTATAACTCCTACCACTAATGACCAGACAAATGTTTTATTATCTTTCAATCCTGGACCAAAATCTTCAATATTTCTTTTAGTAATCTTTTTTAGGTCTTCTTCTTGATTTGAAAAATCCCATTCATAAAGAGATTGCATTGCTATACTCCTTGCTAAATGTCTAGAAGCCATAATTATTTTTTAGATAATTTTCCTAAGTCAAGAGATCTTTCCTTGCCCTTCTTTTTCTCTTCATTTTTCTTTTTTTTCTCCTTTTCTTCATCCGAGACAGTTATTACTTGTTTTCCCTTGTAATAACCACAAAATGGGCAAATTCTATGCGGTAAAGTTGATTTACCACATTTAGAACATTCAACTAAATTAGGCTTCTTTAAATAAATATGAAGCCTTCTTTTATCTCTTCTTGATTTGGTTGTTCTTTTCTTTGGTGCTGTCATAATTTGAAATTTGATTGTTAATTTTTACATTTTATTCTTTAAAAATCAAGACTCCTGGAAAAATTCTTTAACAGGATTAAAAGTTTTTCTATGAATTTCACAAGGCCCGTATTTTTTAATCATAGCAAAATGCTTTTTTGTTCCGTACCCTTTATGATTTTTAAAACCATATAAGGGATATTTTTTGTCATATTTTTCCATTATTTTGTCCCTTTTTACTTTAGCGATAATAGAAGCTATGGCTATTGAAAAAATCTTTATATCTCCTTTTGTTATAAATTTCTGACAACGATTAAAGTTGATTTTAAAATTACCATCTAAAAGTAAAAAGTCAACAGACTTAAATTTCATTTTACTTTCTAAGTCTATTACAGATTTTTTCATTGCTAGTTTAGTAGCTTCTAGAATATTAATATTATCTATAACTTTTTCGGAAACAATACCTATTCCCCACTCTATTTCAGGGCTTTTCATTAAAGAGTCAAAAATTTTTAATCTTTTTTTAGGGCTTATCTTTTTAGAATCTTTTATTAAATTAGAAAATTTAACTTTCTTTTTTAATAAAACAGCTGAAGCAACAACAGGTCCTGCTAAAGGACCTCTTCCTGCCTCATCAATCCCAACAACTCTTTCTATTCCTCTATCCCATAATTTATTTTCTTCTTGAAGATTTGGATATTTCATTATTGCTTTATTATAACAAAAATTTAAATTACTTTTTTTGACAAATAAAGAACTTATCGTTATCATATTTGTGGTGATTTAAATGAAAAAAAGGGGAGAAAAAAAGAATAATAAATTTGATTTTTCGCAACTAAATCGAAGATATTTGAAAAGTCAAATAAAAACAACAAAAAAAATACTAAGAAAAGAATGGGTTCAAAAAACTTCATTCTTTAAAAATTATTTTTCTGTAAAGTTAGAAGCTTTGCAAAAAGAAATAAACAAAAGGCTTTAAAAAGCCTATTTTTTTTAAAAAAAGGAAAAAATAAAGATATTTTTTGACTTGTTGCTTTCTTAAAAGTAAAATGAATTATTATGAATTTTACTCACCTACATGTTCATACTCACTATTCTCTTTTAGATGGACTTCCTAAAATAGATGAACTTTTAGATCACGTTAAAGAATTAGGAATGGACTCAGTAGCAATTACTGATCATGGAGTTCTTTATGGAGCCATTGAATTTTATAAGAAAGCTAAAAAGAAAGGAATTAAACCAATCATTGGATCTGAAATGTATATGGCTTATGAAGGAATGGAACAACAAAGACCTAATATTGATAATAAAAGATATCATTTAGTTTTACTGGTAAAAAACAAAAAGGGTTATAAAAACCTAGTTAAACTAATAACCAAAGCTCACCTAGAGGGATTTTACTATAAACCAAGAATTGACGAAAAATTACTAGCTAAACATTCAGAAGGACTAATTGGTTTAACTGCTTGCGTTCAGGGTAAAGTTCCTCAATTAATTATTGCTGGTAAATATGAGGAAGCAAAAAAAGCTGCTTTAAAATATCAAGAAATACTTGGAAAAGGCAACTTTTATTTAGAAATTCAACGTCATCCTAATATAGAAAATCAAAAAATTGCCAATGAGGGAATAATTAAACTTTCGCAAGAATTAGATATTCCTTTAATAGCAACCAATGATTCTCATTATTTGAAACCCGAAGACGCGGAAGCTCAAGATATATTAATGTTAATTAACACCGGGGCTGATTTAGATGATCCCGAACGATTAACAATGAAGATGGATGATTTTTCTATTGGGTCTCCAGAAAAAATGATGAAAGATTTTAAAGAACATCCAGAAGCTATTAAAAACACTCAGGAAATTGTAAAAAAATGTAATTTTGAATTTGAATTAGGTAAAACAAAACTTCCTGCTTTTGAAACACCAGACGGACAATCAGCTAAAGAATATCTAAGAGAATTATGCTTAAAAGGAATTAAAAAATTCTATGGAGAAAATCCAGGCAAAGAAGTAATGAATAGATTAAACCATGAATTAAAAATTATTGATGAAATGGGTTTTTCTGCTTATTTTTTAATTGTTCAAGATTTTGTTAAATGGGCCAGAGAACAAAGAATTGTTGTCGGACCAGGCAGAGGATCAGCTGGCGGCTCAATCGTTGCTTACACTACAGAAATTACTACAATTGATCCAATTAAATGGGGACTTCTCTTTGAAAGATTCTTAAATCCAGCTAGAGTATCAATGCCTGATATTGATTTAGATTTTACTGACAGAAGAAGAGATGAAGTAATGAATTATGTTGCTGAAAAATATGGCAGAGATCATGTTGCTCAAATTTGTACTTTTGGAACTATGGCCGCAAGAGGTTCAATTAGAGATGTTGGTAGATCTTTGGGGTATAGTTATGATTTCTGTGACCGAATTGCAAAAATGATTCCAACAGGTTCTAGTTTAGATGAAGCTTTGGAAAAAGTTACTCAATTAAGAAATCTTTATGAGACTAGAGGAAAAGTAAAAAAACTAATCGATCTTTCAAAGAAGCTAGAAGGAGTTAATCGTCATATTTCTACTCATGCTTGTGCTGCAGTAATTGCAAAAAACCCTTTAGACGATATAGTTCCTCTTCAACACCCTAGTCAAAGCAAAAAGGAAATTATTACTCAATATGAAATGCATGGCATTGAAGACCTAGGTCTTCTTAAAATGGATTTCTTAGGTTTAAAAAATTTAACAATTATTGAAGATACTTTAGCTAGAATTTATGCAGTTCGCCATGAAAGTATAGATATTAATAAAATTCCTTTAGATGATGAAAAAACCTACAAATTACTTCAAAAAGGAAAAACAATAGGAGTTTTTCAATTAGAATCAGCTGGTTTTAGAAAATATTTAAAACAATTAGAGCCAACTAGCTTAGAAGATGTTATTGTTATGATTGCTTTATACCGACCTGGCCCAATGTCTTTTATTCCCGAATATATTGGAAGAAAGAAAGGAGAAAGAGAGGTTAAATATATTCATCCGAAATTAGAAAAGATTTTAAATAAAACCTATGGATTGCCTGTTTATCAGGAAGATTTAATGAAAATAGCTCAGGAATTAGCTGGGTTCAGTCTTTCTGAAGCTGATATTTTAAGAAAAGCAATAGGAAAGAAAATCCGTTCTTTATTAATGAAACAAAAGAAAAAGCTTATTCAGGGGATGAGAGACAATGGAATCAGTGAAAAAGTAGCTCAAAAGATATGGGAATGGATATTACCTTTTGCCCAGTATGGATTTAATCGTAGTCATTCCTGTGCTTATGCTTTTATTGCTTATCAAACAGCTTACCTTAAAGCTAATTATCCAGTTGAATTCATGTCTGCTTTATTAACATCAGAAAAGTCTGATGTCGATAGAATTGGTGATTTGATTCAGGAATGTGAAAAAATGGGAATTGAGGTTTTGGCTCCCGACATTAATGAAAGCTGGAGAAACTTTACCGTGGTTCCTGAAACTAACAAAATCAGGTTTGGTTTATTAGCAGTAAAGAACGTTGGAGCTAAAATTGTTGAATCAATTGTTCAAGAAAGAAAAGAAAATGGACCTTTTAAATCAATGAACGGCTTTGCCACTCGAATTAAACCAAAAGACTTAAATAAAAGAGCCTTGGAAAGCTTGATCAAAGCAGGAGCTTTTGACGAATTTAAAGAAAGAAATTTATTGTTAAAAAATATTCCAACAATTACTGAAAGAAGTCGAGAAAAAGCAAAGAAACAAAAAACTGGTCAAAAAGGTCTTTTTGCAGGGATGAAGTTTGATGAAAAGCTTAATTTTCAACCCGCTGATCCAGTTACTGATGAACAAAAACTATTATGGGAAAAAGAGCTTTTAGGATTATTTATTAGCTCTCATCCTCTAGATGAATTTGACCAAGTGTTAGAAAAAGAAACTACTGAAATTTCTGAGCTTGGTTCTATAAAAAGCAATAGAGCAACAGTTGGGGGTATTATTTTAAAAATAAAAAAGATAATTACCAAAAGAACCAAAAAACCAATGTGTTTTCTTACTTTAGAAGATTTATCCGGAAGAGTTGAAGTCGTAGTCTTCCCTTCTATTTATGATAAATATTTTGATTTATTAGAAGAAAATAATATTGTTTTAATTAGTGGTAAGATAGACAGAAAAGAAGATACTCCTAAAATACTTTGTGGTGAAATTAAAGCAATCAAAGAAGCTTGATTTGACAATAATTCTCTCTCATTTACAATAAGTCTATGTTAATTAGTTATCGAAAAATTAAAAAAAGAACTTCTGTTATTACCACCACTAAGAACCCTTTTTGAAAGAGGTTGATTTTTCCCAATCATGATTATTCTAATTAGCCTCTTTCAAAAGGGGCTTTGTTTTTATTAAAAGAATGTTTTTTATGTTAAAATTAATAAATAAAATTATGAAATCAAAAATAGAAAAAATTCGTCATTCCTTAGCTCATGTTTTAGCTGCCGCTGTTCAAGAACTTTACCCTAAAGTTAAGTTTGGTATCGGACCAGCTATAGATAATGGTTTTTATTATGATTTTGAATTTCCAAAATCTATAAGTGAAGACAATTTATCAAAAATAGAAAAGAAAATGAAAGAAATAATCAAAAAAGACATTTCTTTCAAAAAAGTTAAATTAAATGAAAAAGAGATAGAAGAAAAATTCAAAAATCAACCCTACAAGCAAGAACTAATAGAAGAATTAGAAGAAAAGCCTACTTTTTATAAAAGTGGTGATTTTATTGATCTTTGTAAGGGATCTCACGTCAAATCAACTAAAGAAATAAATCCTAAAGCTTTTAAATTAGAAAAAATTGCGGGAGCTTATTGGAAAGGAGATGAAAATAATAAAATGTTAACTAGAATATATGGATTAGCATTTGAAACAGAAAAGGCATTAAAAGAGTATTTAGACTTTCAAGAAGAAGCTAAAAAGAGAGATCATGTCCGTTTAGGTAAAAAAATGAAACTATTTTTATTTGATGAAAAAGTTGGACCAGGACTACCTATTTGGCAACCAAAAGGAGCAACCCTTATTCAAATAATGAAAGATTATTTAAAAGAAGAATTAATTAAAGAAAATTATAAGTGGTTAATTACTCCTCACATAGGGAAAATTGATATTTGGAAAACTTCTGGCCATTGGGATTTTTATCAAGATAGCCTTTATTCTCCTATGGAAATTGACGAAGATAAATACATTGTTAAGCCCATGAATTGCCCTTTTCATATCAAAGTTTACAAATCAGAGATAAGAAGCTATAGAGATTTACCTATTAAATACGCTGAATTTGGAACTGTTTATCGTTATGAGAAATCAGGCGAATTACATGGTTTAACAAGAGTAAGAGGATTTACTCAAGATGATGCTCATGTTTGGTGTACAGAAGATCAATTATTTAAAGAAATAGAAAAATTATTAAAGCATAGCTTCCACATCTTTAATGTCTTTGGTTTTGAAGAATTCCAAGTTTACCTTTCAACTCGTCCTGATAAATATATAGGAACAGAAAAGAAATGGGAAAAAGCTACAGAAGCTTTAAAAAAGACTTTAAAGAAAGAAAGTATTGATTTCTTAATAGACGAAGGAGGAGGTGCTTTTTATGGTCCTAAAATTGATATTAAAGTTAAAGATTCTTTAGGAAGAGCTCATCAATGCACAACTATTCAAATAGATTTCAACTTACCAGAAAGATTTGAAATGTTTTACATTAACGAAAAAGGAGAAAAACAACGACCATTTATGATTCATCGAGCATTGCTTGGTTCTTTTGAAAGATTTTTGGGTGTTTTACTAGAAAACTATGGAGGAGAGCTACCTCTTTGGTTATCTCCAAAACAAATGTGGGTTATTCCAATCAGTTCAAAGAATTTAGAATACGCTCAAAAAGTTCAAGAAAGACTTCAAGAAAATAAATTCAGATCAGTTTTAAAGGATGAAGACGAAACTCTTTCCAAAAAAATAAGAAAAGGAGAAATTCAAAAGATACCTTATCTTTTAGTGGTTGGCGGAAAAGAAGAAAAAAATAAAACAATCAGTCCAAGATATAAAGGAAAAGATCTAGGTTCAATGAAATTAAAAAAATTCATTAATGAAAGAAAGACAGATATTAAAAATAAAAAATAAAAATTTATTAAATTAAATAATATGAAAAAAGTAATTTTTACTATTCTATTTTGTTCTCTACTCTTCTCCTCTCTAAATCCTATAAATGGAGAAGAAGCAGACGCTACAGAAATGTTAAATGTTGATGAAGAGGTTCAGGCTTCTGATTTAGAAATTAAAGAACCAACTCTTCTCCCTGGTCATCCTTTTTATTTTTTAAAAGAGTGGGGACACAACATAAGATTATTTTTTACCTTTAACTCTATTGAAAAAGCAGAACTTAAATTAAAATTTGTTAATGAAAAATTACTTGAGTTAAAGAAAATGACTGAAACGGATATTAACAATCAAGTTATAGAAAAGGCAATTCAAGATTATCAAGAAAGGATTAGAAAAGTAGTAACAGCAATTGAAAAAATTAAAGACGAATCGGAAGACCAAGAAAAAGTAAAAAACTTTTCTGAAAAATACACTAAACAACAAATTCTACATCAAAAGATTCTTCAAAGATTAGAAGAACAAGCTCCTGAACAAGCAGTGGGGAAAATTAAGGAAGCACAAGAAGAACATTTGGAAAAATTTGGAGAAGTTTTATCTAAACTTGAAAAAAGTGAAAATATTCCTGAACTTATTAATCAAGTGTTAAGCAATATAGAAGGAAGTAGCTTAAAAGAAATAAAAGAAGTGGAAATATTAAAAGAAATAAAAGGGGTATTTTCTCCAGAAATCCAAAGAAGACTAGAAGAAAAGATTGAAAAAAGAATAAATAACTTAAAAGAAAAATTGGAAGAATCTTCTTCAGAAGACCAAGAAAAAGTTAAAAAGTATATAGAGAAAAGTAGCGGTGGAACAGAAATCTATTTAAATCTCATTGATAGCTTTAAAGACGAACTTATCCAAGATAATTTAAAGGAGCTCATTAATAGTATCGGAGGAATGAGTTTACAAGAAATAAAAGATAGGAATATAAAAATTGATTCAGGGCAAATAGAAAATTTAATGGATAAAGACGAAATTCAAGTAAAAGATTTAACTGTCCAAGAAATGATTCAAATTCTCAACGAATTAGAAAAAACAGATGTCGAAAGTATTCAAAAACAGATTGAAGAAATGATGGACAACATTCTCGAAAATCAAAGCAATCAATAGTTCTCTTTAGACAAGAACATACAAAAAACAGCTTTTTAAAGGCTGTTTTTGTTTTAATAAAAACTCTTTTCTTGTTATAACTAAAAATATGAAAAAGTATTTTATTCAAACTTATGGTTGCCAACAAAACGAATCTGATTCTGAACGAATAGCTTCTGTTTTAAAAAAGATGAATTACAAGTCTGCTTCATCAAAAAATGAAGCTGATTTAATTATAGTAAACGCTTGTTCTATAAGAGAATCAGCAATTGATAGAATGAGAGGATTAGCTTCCAAATTAAAGAAATTAAAAGAAAAAAATTCAAAAATTAAGACAATTTTAACGGGTTGCTTACTTAAAAAATCAAAAAAAGAATTTAAAAATTACTTTGATTTTATTTTACCTATAAAAACTCTTCAAAATTGGTCTGAAATATTAAAAAAAGAAAAAGCCTACCCTTTCTTTAATCCAAGGGATAAGAAGTTTAATAAAGAGTTTGGTGTGGACTATTTTGATATTAAGCCCAATAGAGAAAATAAATATTCCGCTTTAATCTCTATTTCTTCTGGTTGTAATAATTTTTGCTCTTATTGTGTAGTTCCCCGCACCCGTGGACCTTTAATCTGTAGAGAGCATGAAAAAATAATTAATGAAGCTAAAAAAGCAATTAAAAAAGGAGTCAAAGAAATATGGCTTCTTGGAGAAAATGTTAATGATTACAAATCTCCAAGCAATAAATCAATTAATTTTGCTAAATTGTTAGAAAAAATAGATACCCTTCTAGGAAATTTCTGGATTAGATTTACTAGTCCGCACCCTAAAAACTTTTCACAGGAATTAATAGATCAACTTGCTAAAACTAAAAAGTTAGCTAAATATATTCATGTTCCTGTTCAGTCTGGCAACAATCAAATTTTAAAAAGAATGAGTAGGTCTTATACTATCCAGAACTATAAAAAAATTATTAAGGAAATAAGAGAAAAAATACCAGACGTAGCTATTTCAACCGATATTATTGTTGGTTTTCCTGGCGAAACAAAAGAACAATTCAAAGACACTTTAAAATTATTCAAAGAATTGAAATTTGATATGGCTTATATAGCAGAATATTCTGAAAGAAACGAAACAAAAGCAGCAGAAATGGAAAATAACATTTCTTTTCAAGAGAAAAAAAGAAGAAAGAAAAAACTTACTAGAATTTTAAAAGAGACTGCTTTAGAGAACAATAAGAAATATGTTGGTAAAATAGTTAAAGTTTTAATTGATAAAGAAACTAAAGAGTTTTTATATGGAAAAACTGAAAAATACAAGACAGTTAAAATTCAAAAAGATAAAATCACTGCTTTGGGAAGTTTTGCCAAAGTAAAAATAAAGAAAGCTCTTCCTTGGGGATTAAAAGGAGAAAAGGTTCCTCCTAAATTAGTAGTTGTTTTAGGGCCCACAGCTTCTGGAAAAACTGAAACAAGTATTAAATTAGCTCAAAAATTTAACGGAGAAATTGTTTCAGCTGATTCTAAACAGGTTTATAAGGAAGTATCTATTGGAACAGCTAAACCAACCGAAAAAGAAAGAAAAGCTGTTAAACATCATTTAATTGACTTTATTTCTCTGGAGAAAGACTTTAATGTGGCTAAGTATAAAAAACTTGCCCTAAAGGCTATTAAGAAGGTCTTAAAGAAAGAAAAACAGCCCTTTTTAGTCGGAGGTTCTGCTCTTTACATTAAATCAGTAGTCAAAAATTTTTCTTTAACCGAAACTCCACCCAACAAGAAGCTGCGAAAGAAACTTAGTAATAAAAGTGTAAAAGAGCTTTTTGAAATTTACAAGAAATTAGATCCAAAAGGAGCTAAAAAAATAGCAAAAGAAAATAAAAGAAGATTAATAAGAGCTATAGAGGTTTGCGAGGAAAGCGGTAAATCTTTTTGGCAACAAAGAAAAAAGAAAAATCCTTTATTTGATGTTTTTAAAATTGGTATTAAACCTAATAAGAAAAAACTAAAAGAAAGAATAACCAAAAGGACAGAAAAAATGTTTAAACAAGGATTAGAAAAAGAAGCCATTAAAATAATTAAAAAAATGGGTCCGTGCCCTTCTCTCAAAATAATTGGATATCAAGAATGGTTCCCTTTTTATCCTGATTTTTCTATTACTGAAAAAGACAGAGAAAAAGTAAAAGAAAAAATCATCCTTCATACTTTACAATTTAGTAAAGATCAGATGACTTGGTACAAAAAAGATAAGGAAATTAACTGGGTGCAAAATTACAAAGAAGCAAAAGAATTAATCCAAAAATTTTTAAGAAATTAACTTTCCAATTTCTCTCTTAATATTTTTTTCACTTTTTTAATATTAACTCTCCCCTTCGTTTCTTTCATTGCTTGGCCAATTAAAAACTGAAAAGCGTTTTCTTTACCTGATTTAAAATCAGAAACAGCTTCTTCATTTTTTTCTAAAATTTCTTCAATAATATTATTAATTTTCTCTTGGCTATCGATCTTACTTAACCCTTTCTTTTCAATAATAGAAGAAGGGCTTTTTCCTGTTTTAAACATTTCTTTTAAAACTTTCTTAGCTATCTTACTTGATATCTTCTTTTTTTGAATTAAAAGAATAAAATCAGTAAAATCTTCAGGAGAAAATAATATTTTATCTTGGCTTGATTGTTTAATTAATCCTTGTAAATCAGTAGTAATATAATTAGAAGTTAATTTAATACTTTCTTTAAGTTCTTTTTTAGATATTTTATTCTTTAAAATACTCATAACTTTCCCAAAGAAATTACCCATTTCTCGGTTTCGAACGAAAAACTTAACATCTTGTTTTTTTAAATTGTATACTTTTTTTAACTTCTCCCTTTTTTCACCAGGAAGCTCTGATATTTCTTCTTTAATTTTTTTAATTTCTTCCTCTGAAAATACTAATGGTGGTAAATCTGGTTCTGGTAAATATCGATAGTCATGAGCTTCCTCTTTGTGCCTTTGAGAAATTGTTATCTCTTTGTCCGCATTCCAACCTCTAGTCTCCTGAACTATCTCTTTTCCTTCCCTAAGTCGATTTGCTTGCCTCTTAACTTCATATTTAATGGCTTTTTGAACCGATTTAAAAGAGTTTAAATTTTTAACCTCTACTCTATTATTAGATAAATTAATTTTATCTTTCTTTGATAAGGAAATATTAACTTCTACTCTCATTTGTCCTTTTTCCATGTCAGCATGAGAAATATCTAGATGACGTAAAATTAATTGCAGTTCTTTAGCAAAAGCAACAGCTTCCTTAGCTGATCTAATATCTGGCTCAGTGACTAGTTCCATTAAAGGTACCCCAGCTCTATTAAAATCTACAAGGCTATAATTTCCATCAGTATGAATTAATTTGCCTGCATCTTCTTCTAAATGAATTCTTCTAATATTAATTTTCTTATTTTCTATTTCTAAATAACCTTTTTTACATAAAGGCATTTCATATTGAGATATCTGATAACCTTTAGGTAAATCAGGATAAAAATAATTTTTTCTATCAAATTTAGAAATTTTATTTATTTTGCAATTCAAAGCCAGTCCAATCTTAATAACTTTTTCAACTGCTTTTTGATTGATAACTGGAAGGGTTCCTGGGTGTCCAAGACAAACAGGACAAATATTAGTATTTGGTTTAGCTTTAAACTTGTTAGGACAAGAACAAAACATTTTTGAACTAGTTTTCAGTTCAGAATGTATTTCTAATCCTATAACTGGTTGAAAATCTTTTTCTGACATTTTTACCAATCTAAATTTTCGTAAATAGGAAACTTTTTACAAATATTTTGAACACTTTCTTTAATTTCTTTTCCTATTTCTTCTTTATTATAGTTCTTAATAAACTTCACTATCCATCTTACAATCTGTCTTGCTTCTTTCTCCCCCATTCCTCTAGTTGAAATCGATGGAGATCCTATTCTTATACCAGAAGGATTAAAAGGAGATCTTTTATCAAAGGGAATAGTATTTTTGTTAGCATAAATATTAACCTTTTCTAATCCATCCTGGATATCCTGAGAACTTAAATCAAATTGAGTAATATCGATTACAAATAAATGATTATCTGTTCCCCTACTAACAACTCTTACTCCTTGTTTTTTAAATTCATTAACCATAGCTTTAGCATTAGAAGCAGTTCTTTCCTGGCATTTTTTAAACGACTTTTGCATTGCTTCTAAAAAACAAACGGCTTTAGCAGCTATAATGTGCTCTAAAGGACCTCCCTGTAAGCCTGGAAACACTCCCCTATTTATTTTCTCAGATAATTCTTTTTTACATAAAATAATAGCGCCTCGTGGTCCTCTAAGTGTTTTATGAGTAGTAGTTGTTACTACATCACAATAAGGAAAAGGATGGGGATGAATTCCAGCTACAACCAATCCAGCAATATGAGAAATGTCACCCATTAAATAAGCTCCAACCTCATCAGCTATTTCTTTGAATTTTTTAAAATCGATTATTTTAGAATAAGCAGTAGTTGAAGCAACAATTAGTTTAGGTTTAAACTTCAAAGCTTTTTCTCTAACTTCATTAAAATCAATCATTTCTGTTTCTTTGTCTACTCCATAATGCTCAAAGTTATAGTATTGACCTGAAAAATTAACTGGAGAACCATGAGTTAAATGGCCACCAGCCGTTAAATCAAATCCTAAAACTCTATCCCCAGGCTCTAATAAAGCTAAATAAACAGCAGCATTTGCTTGAGAACCAGAATGAGATTGAACATTAGCATGTTCAGCTTTAAATAACTTTTTAGCTCTTTTAATAGCTAAAGCTTCTGCCTGATCAATAAATTCATTCCCCCCATAATATCTTTTCCCGGGATAACCTTCAGCGTATTTATTAGTTAAAGCACTAGCAGTTGCTTTTAAAACAGCTGGACTAGTATAATTTTGAGAAGCAATTAAACAAATTCCTTCTTTTTGACGCTTAGTCTCTTTCTTAATTACCTGGTAAATTTTTGGATCTTCTTTTTTTAAACTCATTTTTTTATTTTTAATATCAACAAACCTTTTAAGTATTAGAATTATTTTACCTTCTTAGGTATTTAAAGACAAGAAAAAACAATTTTAAAAATTAAAAACCACCAAGTATTTACTTAGTGGATTAAAAAAATTATATCTTGAATGTTTTATAGTTCTCTTCCAAAACATCCAAGCACTTCTTTAAATTTGAAGGTTTCCGCCCTCCCCATTTTGTAAAGGCAGGACAAACCGCCTCTTTTGTTTTAAATGTTTCGGGCTCCCTGCATTTCCCTTCTCTCCAGCAATTTGGACCAATGTCTTTTTTTAAAGCTGGATAATTTTCGGCCAACTTTCTAGTTAAAGGAACTCCTAGCGAACTCCTTATCTCCCATTGAGCAACTCCTTCGGATCTTGCTCTTGAAGTTTTTATTATTCCAAACCCTTTCGCATAAATCTTCGCTTTTGCCTGTTGTCCTAATAATAGAGAATAAGCAAAACTTGCTTTCTTGTCTTTAATCAACTCTAATTGTTTCTTCTGAGCTTTTTTTGCTAACTCTCTGTATATCTCTTCTCCTTTTTTAGGAAAAGTTGGCGGAACAACAAAAGTCCCTCTTCTAGCAATACCTTCTAGTGATTCAATATTACACAGAAATTGTCTCTGTCGCACCAGTTGAGCATACATGGATAAGCTTCCTACAATACCCATATTTAAAGACAAAGAATGGATATCGTCAGACTGATAGTCAAGCATCGTTTCTTCAGAAATCTCCTCTTTTCCCCAAAAATTCCATTGTGAAGATTCTTTTTCTTTGGGTATCTCCAAAAAATAATCCTTTACTTCTTCTTTTATCCTCTTCCCTATTTCTTTTAATTCGCTTAGAGGCGTATTCTCTAAGGAATTCGCTATTTTCACTAAATAACGAGGAGGAGTAAAAAATATCATTCTTGTCAGTGTAGCTTCCGGAAGAACATATCGAGCATCTTGAATGGGAATACCTAAATCAAGTAATTTTTCATACCCTTTAAATAATTCACCGCCAAAATCACCAAGTTCTTCTCTGTAATTATTCGCTTTAATTAATCTTAGAGAGGCTTCAATTCCAGCCCCAAAAATCAAATTAGGAGCGTTTACATTTCGCCAGAAATAAATAGCTGCTAATCTAGAAATATCCTCTAGAGATACGGCAAAGCCTCCGAAATCAGCTGGAATCATATGTCCATATCCTAAGACTGCTTTTACAAGCCTTTTAGACTTTTCAGGATTATCTTTGCATTCTTTTAGAATTTGGGATATGCTCCCTTTCTCTATTGGAGTCCGAGAAATTTTAGCCGCGGTTGCAGCTAAAAAAACAGGGTTTTCTTTTAACAAAGATACTTTCATTTTTTCTTTTCACCTTTTTTTAAAAAATCTAGTTTCACTTTTATCAGGTCTAAAACCTCTGCCAAGCTAATTATATCTTTCTTTCTATTAATCCTAATCATTTTCTAGTTGATTATATTTTTCTATTATTTTTTTATGAATTGCCTGAATAGACATTAATTTTTCATCTTTTACGCATTCTATCACTGCAAAACTGTCAGGAAATCTATTAGCTAATTCCAAATAAGACTTCAAGGCATTATCTAAATGTTTTAAATCTACTTCATGAATATCTCTTTTTTTATCCCCCAAAAAACCTGCTTTTTGTTTTTTCTTTTCTTTATCTGTTATATTACCACTCAATTTATTAGCAATTTGAGGAGACGTTTTTAAGATAAAAACTATATCTGGTTTAGGTATTTTGAAAAGATTGTATTCAAGATCATAAAGCCATTTTAAAAAAGCAGTTCTCTTGTTTGGGTTATCAATTTTACCACCTTGATGGCCAGCATTAGAAGAAACATATCTATCAGCAATAACAACTTTTTCCCCTTTAAGCCATTCCCTAATATCAAAAGAGGCGTCATACCTATCACAGGCATAAAAAATAGAAGCCCGATAAGGGCCAACCTTCTCAGCGCTTCCATATTCTCCTTTTAAATAATTCTCAATTAAACCAGAGCTCTTTTTACCATACTGAGGAAAACTAATTTCAATAACGTCTTCCCCTTTTTCTTTTAAATATTTTCGAAAAAGTTTACCTTGAGTAGATTTCCCCGAACCATCTATTCCTTCAAAAACAATAAATTTTCCTTTCCTTTTTTTCTTCATTGTCCTCATTATAAATTATTTTTTGAAAAAGAAAAAGAAGCCTTTAAGGCTCCTTTTTTGTGGAAAATAACACTTGTTACTTTTTATTTTGGTCATCCCCATACTTATATTGATCATCTAGCATGTCATTTTTACTCCAATCTTTAACCCAGTCTTTAATTTTAAAAATTTTATAACTGCCGTCCTCTAATGAGCAAATAACTCTTTTCAACCCAGCGTTAATAATCATCTTTTTACAGATAAAACAAGGGAAAAAATTAATTGGTTTATTTTCTTCTCTTTCTGCATAAAGAAACATATCACCGCTTAAAATACTACTTCCTGATCTAGCCGCATTAATAATTGCATTTTGTTCAGCATGAACACTTCTACACAATTCATATTTCTCTCCGTGAGGAATTTTTAATTCTCTTCTTAAGCAATTACCTCGCTCAAAGCAATCTTTTGTTTTTCTAGGAGCCCCAATGTAACCAGTAGCAACAATTACATCATCTTTAATAATAACTGCTCCTCCTCTAATACTTAAACAAGTCGATCTTTTAGCGACTTGTTTAGCAATATCCAAATAATATTGATCCTTAGAGGGTCTTTTTTTAGTTTTCATAATTATTTCTTAACCTCTACCCCCATATTTTTAGCAGTGGCAGCAATAATTTTCTTAGCTTTTTCTAAATCACGAGTATTTAAATCTGACATTTTCTTCTTAGCTATTTCTTCCAGTTGTTGATCAGTTATTTTTCCTACTTTTTCTTTATTAGGCTCTCCAGAACCTTTTTCAATACCAGCTGCTTTTTTAATTAAATCAGTACTTAAAGGTTCTTTTATCTTTAAATCATAACTTCTATCTTCATAAATAGTAACAACAGTAGGAATAACGCCTTCTTTATCTTTAGTTGCTTGATTAAATTTTTGACAAATTTCAGACATATTTACTCCATGAGGAGCTAAAGCAGGACCAACTGGAGGAGCTGGATTAGCTTTTCCGGCCGGAATTTGTAATTTTACAATAGATTTTACTTTTTTAGGCATAATTTTTAAATTAAAGTTTTTGAATTTGAAGAGAATCTAATTCAACAGGAGTATCTCTTCCAAACATATTAACTAACACTTTTATTTTTTCTCTTTCCTCATCAATTTCTGAAACTTTTCCTTCGAAACCTTTAAAAGGACCATCCGTAATTTTAACTAGTTCGCCTGGCTTAACCAAAATCTTAGGTTTAGGCTCTTCTATTTTCATTCTTTCTTGTAAATTTTCAATTTCTTCTTTTGAAACAGGAACAGGTGTAGTTCCCGACCCAACAAAACCAGTAACGTTTGGTGTATTTCTTACAACATACCAGGAATCATCAGTTACAATCATTTCCACTAAAACATAACCAGGATAGATTTTTTCTTCAATAGTTTTTCTCTTTCCGTTTTTTATCTTAATCTTTTTTTCTTTAGGAACAATAACATTAAATATTTTGTCCTCCATATCTAAAGACTTGATTCTTTGCCTTAAATTCTTAGCAACAGAATCCTCATATCCTGAATATGTATGTAAAACATACCAATTTCTCTCTTGATTTACTTTTTGTTTAGACATGTTAAGAAATCAAAATATTTAAAAGCTTACTAAACATATAATCAAGACCGCCCAGAAAAACAGCTACTACAAAAGAAATACCAACAACAGCCATGGTATTTTTTATTGTTGCTTCTCTGCTTGGCCAATTTACTTTTTTCATTTCGTTTTTAACCTCATTGAAAAAAGTCCCAATTTTAGTGAAAATGTTAGTTTTCATAATTTATTAAACATCAAGATTTTGAACTTTCTCAGCATAATTTTGAATAAATTTCTTTCTCAAAGCAACTTCCTTCCCCATTAAAGTGTCAAAGATTTGGTCTGCTTCTCTTGCATCTTCAATCGTTACTTGTAAAAGTTTTCTATTTTCAGGGTTCATTGTTGTTTTCCAAAGCTCTTCTGGGTTCATTTCACCTAATCCCTTATATCTTTGAATAGATCTGTTAATATCACCCAGTTCCTTTAACTTATCTAATTTCTCCTGTTCTGTAAAGGCATAAAGAGTTTTTTTACCAGCTTGAATTTTGTAAAGAGGTGGACAGGCAACATAAATGTAACCATTTTCAATTAGTGGCTTAAAGTAACGGAAGAATAAAGTTAACAACAAGGTTTTAATGTGGTTACCATCAGAGTCAGCATCACACATGATAACAACTTTATGATATCTCAATTTTTCAATATTAAAATCATCAGCAATAGCTGTTCCTAAAGCAATAACTAATGATTTGATTTCTTTTGAATTAAGCATTCGATGAAGACGAGCTCTTTCTACATTTAATATCTTTCCTCTTAAAGGTAAAATTGCTTGAAAATGTCGATCTCTAGCTTGACGAGAACTTCCTCCTGCTGATTGCCCCTCAACAATATAAATCTCTGATTCTTCTGGTTTACGAGATGAACACCCAGCCAACTTTCCTGGTAAAGCTAATCCCTTCAGTGTTTTTTTCTGCAAAATAGTATCTTTAGCTGCTTTAGCTGCTTTTCTAGCTTTTTGAGTCAAGATGAATTTTCTAATAATCTTTTTAGCAGTTCGAGGATTTCTTTCTAAAAAATCAAATAATTTTAAACTAATTACTTGTTGAACAGCAGTTTTAGCTTCCGGATTGCCCAATTTAGCTTTAGTCTGCCCTTCAAATTGAGGATCAGAAATTTTAATGGAAATAACAGCTGTTAAGCCCTCACGAACATCCCTTCCTCTAAAGTTATCATCTTTTTCTTTTAAAAACTCATTTTTTCTAGCATACCTATTAACTGTTCTAGTTAAAGCAGATCTGAATCCAGTTAAATGACTTCCTCCTCCGCTGGTATGAATATTATTAACAAATGTATTTTCAGAAGACTCATAATCATCAGTATAAATAAAGGCTACTTCTACTACAATCCCATCTTCTTTTTTATTGCAATAAAAAACATCTTTATGAGTTAAATCTTTATTACCAATAAGATATTTAAGATAAGAAGTTATTCCGCCCTCAAAGAAAAAAGTATAATCAATTGGAGGTTTGATTGTCTCATCTCTAAAAATTACTTTTAAACCTTTGGTTAAATAAGCTTGCTGGCGAAGATAATTTTTAATTTTCTTTTTATTAAACTTTAAGTCACGAAATATCTCTGAATCAGGTTCAAAAACGATGGTTGTTCCTGTTTTTTTACAGTTGCCTACTTTTTTCAATTTTGAAGTAGCTTTTCCTTTTGAATACTCTTGTGAATATTCTTTACCGTCTCGACAAACAGTTACCTTTAAATAAGTCGACAAGGCCGAAACAACAGAAATACCAACTCCATGCAATCCTCCAGTTGATTTATAAGCTTTTCCGTCAAATTTACCTCCAGCGTGAAGAGTGGTCATAATGGTTTCCAAGGCTGACTTTTTAGTTTCTTTATGCTTATCAACTGGAATACCTCTTCCATTATCTTCTACCTTAACTCTATTATCAGGAAGAAAGGTAACCTTTATTTCATCACAATAACCCATAATGGCTTCATCAACACTATTTCCGACCACCTCAACAATCAAATGATGCAAACCTTCACTGCCCGTGGAACCAATATACATTCCAGGTCTTTTTCTAATAGGAGTTAAACCTTTTAGAACTTGAATATCTTTTGCCGTATAATTTGATTTTCTCTTTTTTGCCATAATTTATTTTCTTACTTCCCAATTTATATTATTTTCTAAATTTTCAACTATTTTATTATGTAATTTGTCTATCTCATCAGAAGACAAAGTCTTCTCTTGAGATTGATAAACAATATGAAAAGCTAAACTCTTTTTTTCATCAGATATTTTCTCATAAATATCAAACAAATCAACGTCATTTATTAACTCCTTTCCCGTATTATTTATTACATTTAACACTTCTATTACTTTAACTTTCCGAGGAACTATAATAGATAAATCCCTAACCGCTGTTGGATAAGGAGAAACAGGCTGGTATTCATTTTCTTCGGTCATTAATTCCTGTAAAATTTCAAAATCAATATCAAACATTACCACTTTCCCCTTTATATTTAAAGACTTCAAAATTCTTTCTGAGATATGACCAATAAAACCAACCTCTTTATTATTAATTCTAATTTCAGCTGATTTATTAATATTCCAAATAGACATTTTACTTTCTTCCGGAGTTGCTTCGTAAGTATCATAATAATAATTACTAATTCCCAGTTTTTCCAACAAAACATCAATAATTCCTTTGAGATTGTAAAAAGATTCACTATCTTTCTTTTGAGCAATAAATCCAGCTAAAGCTTCTTTTTCTCTAGACTTTTTAAATATCTTTCCCAATTCAAATACCTGGAATCTATCAAAATTTTTAAAACCTTCTTTAACATTTTCTAGAAGATTTGGAATTAAGCTTGGTCGTAAATATTGATATTCAGCACTAATCGGATTATCTGTTTCAACCAATTCTTCTTTTTTATAATCAAATAAATCAGCTTGGGTTTGATTAATAAAAGAATAATTATAAATCTCAGTAAATTTTAGTTCTTTTAATATGTCTTTAGTTTTATCTTTCCAAAAAATATTGACATTCCTTTCAGGAAAAGATAAATCTCCAGCAGGAAACCTTTCAGGAATCTTTTGATAACCATAAAGTCTGCCAATCTCTTCAATCAAATCAGCTGGAAGCTTAACATCTAATCTAAAAGTAGGTATTTCTACTTTAATAACCTCCTTCTTTTCATCTAAAACTTTAAAATGACCTCTTTCTAAAAGATCAACAATTTTCTTTTGAGAAATATCTATCCCTAATAAGCTTTGAACGTTTTTCACTCTTAAATTAATATTCCATGGTGATTTTTTCCGAGGATAGATATCAATAACACCCGAAGCTATTTTTCCTTTGGCTAATTTCTGGATTAATTGAGCCGATCTATCAATAGCTTTTTTAGTTAAATTAGGATCTAATCCATGTTCAAAAACCCAAGAAGCATCTGTTTTTAAATTAATTTTCTTTGACCCTTTTCTAATTAATGTTCCATCAAAATTAGCTGATTCGATAATAATTACTTTTGTTGAATCAGTAATTCCGGCCTTATTACCACCTTTCACTCCAGCAATACCAAGAGGGTCTTTCGGATCGCTAATAATTAAAACATCTTCGTCTAAAAGATATTCTTTATTATCAAAACTAGTAACTTTTTCTTTTTCTTTTGCCCGCCTAACGATAATTTTTTGATCAGATATCTTGTCAGCATCAAAGGCATGAAGGGGTTGTCCAGTTTCCAACATTACATAATTTAAACTATCAACTACATTATTAATTGGTTGTAAACCCAAAGACTTCAATCTATCCTTCATCCACCTAGGAGAAGGTTTAATTTTTAAATTAGTAATAGTACGAGCCGTATAACGTAAACAATCTTTTTTATCTTTTATTTCGACATCTATTAAATCTTTTGTTTTCTGACTTTTGTTTTCTTTTAAATCAAATTCTTTATCTTTTAAATCGAAATCTAAAATAGAAGCAATTTCTCTTGCTATTCCTAAATGACAAAGACAATCAGATCCCCTGTTAGGTCGTACATCTATATCCAGTAATACATCATCTTCCTTAGTAATAATTTCATCAACTTCAAAACTATGCAAAACAATCAGTTTTGCTAATTTATCTACTTTGGGTAATTTTTTATTAAAAAATGTTTGTAACCAATTATAGGAAAATAACATATTAAAATTGATTTAAAAACTTCAAATCACTACTATAGAAAAGCCTGATATCGTTTATTTTATATTTAATCATTGCTAATCTATCAACTCCAACTCCGAAAGCAAAACCCTGCCATTCTTTAGGATTAACTCCTGAATTCTTAAGAACGTTAGGGTGAACCATTCCTGCCCCTAAAAGCTCTAACCAACCAGTTCCGCTGCAAGTACTGCACTTCTCTCCTTCTCCTTCACAAACAGGACAAGTACAATCAATTTCAAAAGAAGGTTCAGTAAAAGGAAAATAGCCAGGTCTAAAACGTGTTTTTATATCCTCATCTTTAAAAAATCTTCTTAAAGAATCAGTCATAATAGTTTTAAGATTGACCACTGAAACATCTTTATCAACCATCAAGCCCTCAAATTGATAAAAGTTAATTTCATGCCTAGAATCTGTTGCTTCATGTCTAAAAACTCTTCCCGGGACAATAATTTTTAATGGCGGTTGATTTTCTTCCATATATCTAACCTGGACAGGCGAAGTATGAGTTCGCATTAAAAATCTCCCTTTAGATGAAGCTTTTTTCTTTAAAAATAAGGTATCTTGAATATCACGAGCCGGATGATCTTTCTGGAAGTTCAAAGCATCGAAATTATACCATTCATTTTCTATTTGTGGCCCTTCCACTACTTCAAATCCTGCTTTTTGAAAAATATTAGTTATTTCTCTTTGAGTCTGAGTTAAAGGATGTAAATGACCAATAAGAGGTTTTCTACCAGGAATTGTAACGTCAATTCCTTTTTCTTTTTTATTACTTTCCAAGGCTAATTCTTTCTTTTTTTTCTCAAATAGTTTTTCTAATTTCTTTTTTAGTTTATTTGCCTTCTTCCCCTTCTTAATCCTTTCTTTTTCCGGTAAGTCTTTTAATCCTTTTAAAATTAAAGAAAGCTTCCCTTTTTTCCCTAAATAATCCTTAAAAACCCTATTTAATTCTTTTAGGGTTTTTGCTTTTTCAATTCTTTTTTCCGCCTTAATTTTAATATTTCCAACCATTTTTTTACTGTTTTAATTTTACCTTAAATAGGCTTAAAAAGCAACCTTAAAAAAGGCCTATTTTTTAACACTTTTCTATCTTAATTGATTAAGTATTTTTTTAACTTTTTCTATACTGTCAAAGTCATAAATAGAGATAAAAATCACTTCCTTATTCATTTTTCTAAAACTACTTCTTATTTTTGGAATTCTATTAGAGTCTATTAAATCGCTTTTACTAATAAAAATATATTCTTTTTTATTTAACAATCTTTGATTGTATTTACCTAATTCTCTTCTAATTGTTTTATAGTCCTTAATTGGTTTTTTTGATTCACCAGAAACCAAATGAAAAAGGACTTTAGTTCTTTCAATATGGCGTAGAAATTTAATACCTAACCCTTTTCCTTTAGAGGCTCCTTTAATTAACCCCGGAATATCAGCTAAAATAATTTTATAATAAGCACCCAAGTGAGGCTCTAAAGTTGTAAAAGGATAGCTACCAACTTTACTTTTTGCACTAGTTAACTCATTTAATAAACTAGATTTGCCCGAGTTTGGTAGTCCAATTAAACCAACATCAGCAATAAATTTTAATTCTAAGCCTAATTTACATTTTTCTCCTGGCCTTCCTGGCTGAGCTTCTCTGGGGGTAGTATTAGTTGACGATCTTAATAAGAAGTTCCCTTTTCCTCCTTTCCCGCCTCGAGCAACTAAAAGAGCCTGCCCTTCTTCTGTAATTTCATATTGAACTTTCTTTTTATAATGATAAACAATAGTTCCTATTGGAACTTTTAAATAAACATCTTTACCAGAATGCCCATCTCTAAATTTAGATCTACCATCTTCTCCATCCTCAGCTTTAATTTTTTTCTTATATCTAAATTGCTTTAGAGCTTCTATATCTCTAATTCCTTTAATATAAACGTCACCGCCTCGACCACCATTGCCTCCCGTCGGTCCTTTTCCTCTTTGTCGGAAACCAACTGCTCCATCGCCTCCATCACCTGCTGAAACTTTAATTTTTACATTGTCGATTAACATAATAATTAATATTAACAAAAAAAGTATTATTTACAATTTAAAAAACCAGCTATGGCTGGTTATTTCTTCAAAAAAACAGAAAGATTATTTTCGTCTATCAGCACTCCAAGCATCATCCCACCATGTACTTGGTCTGTGTTTTCTAACCTCTTGAGCTATTTTTTTAGCTAATTTAGTATAAAGTCTTTTTTTGTGTTTATTTTCTTCCTTTGCACCACGCTTCAACCAAAGTTCAGCTTCCTTATTCCCCTGCCAAGCAAATTCCTTTAAAAGAAACAATTCATCTAAATAATCTGCGTCCTTAGCTATCTTAGATTCTAAACTTTCACGGTCATCATACTCTTCAGAAATTTTTTTAAATTCTTCTACATTTTCTAAATTCTTTATTTGATCTTTCCTAACTTCTCCTTCAAAAGATTTAATATAGGATTTATGTATCCAATTTTGGTCTCCGGTTCTTGTTTCTTCTAAATCATGAAAAAGACACATCTTAATCACTTTATCAGAATCTGCTTCCAAATATTGAGCTAGAAAATAACCAATAATAGCAACTCGAAAAGAATGAGTGGCAATATTATCAGATAAATCTTGAGTTAATAAAGCTTGTTGGTGTGATCTTGGAATTTTTCTTAAATTCCCAACTTCAAAAAAGAAAGAAACAAGTTTTTTAATTTTATTATTTTTCATTTTCAAAATCTTTTTTAATATTGCTTAAGCTTTCCTCTCTTATCTCATCTAATTTATTTTTTATCTTATAGGGTTCAGCTAAATTTTTTAAACTTATTGTTTGCGAGTCTGCTCCAGCCGTATTTATTTTTAAGTGACCAGTTCTTAAAACTAACTTGTCTAAAAAGGGTTCAACAACAGTAACATCGGTTATTTTATTATAATCTACACTTATAAGTTGACTTCCGATCCATCCTTGGTGGATTAAAACTCTCTTGTTAGTAAAGGCATAATTATTTGCTTCTTTTAAATACCATCCAAAATAGAAAACAATAAAAAGAATAAAAACAACTCCCAAAAAAGAAGAAAGAGCAAAAAAATAAAAACCTAAAGCAATTCCTGTTAATATTCCTATTATTCGATAGTTTTCACTGATAGTGAACTCATACTTTATTTTTTCATTAGGACTTAAGATTTTTTGCCAAACTTCTTTATTCATGTTTTTCTTACTTAATATTATAATTTCCCATCTTATTTATCAACAAATATTTTATTTTTTAAATAATTAAATTCTTTTTGTGGTTCTTCTTTTTTATAAAAAGTACTTTCTATTATTATAGGCTTGTCTTTATATTCTAATGAATCAACAATGACTTCTTGTTTGGTTTTAAATAAAGAGTAATGATTAATTTTATCATCATAAGCACTGATATGATATTCAACTATTTTATTTTTTAATTCTTTTTGAATATCAAAAGCTAAACTCATAGTTTTATCATTAGTAAAACAATGCTGTAAATCTAAAGTTAAATTAAAATTATATTTATTAATTATTTTTTTAATTTCTTTTAAGCTCTTCCCTTCTTTTTTTCTAAGATCCATGTTTTCTATGGAAATAGGGATTTTTTTATATTTTTTAAAAATTTCAAATTCAATTTTTTTTGTTGGATGAACAATAACATTCTGAAGATCAAATTTATCAACTAGAAAATTAATTTTAGTTAAAATATTATTACTTTTTTCATCATCACAATAATTAAGACATGGAGCATGCAACGAAACAAAATCAAAATAATTTAAATCAATATCATTTTTTTCTATAAGAAAATCTATTAATTTTTCATTAGAGCAATTAAGTTCAATAATATTTCCTAGTTTGCAACAATTCATACTTTTTATTGAAAGTCTACCTTCAAATCTGGAAAACAATTTATAAAAACATCCACTACTAAAACCTATTAACATACATTGCTTTTATTAAAAATTGATATTCATCTCCAATTAATTTAATTTTCCCACTAATTTTAT
>CAYSZX010000003.1:0-51911 GCA_964435835.1 uncultured Candidatus Saccharibacteria bacterium
AACTTAGAAGAATAAGGTAATATTACCTAAAAGTGAAAAATAAAAATGTTGAAATCTTTAATTAATTATAAAACAAAATCAGTTAATAAATCAGCAGGAATTTTAACAGTTTCTGCTATTATTAGCAAAATACTGGGAGTGGCTAGAGATTGGCTTTTGGCTAAGAATTTTGGGGCAGGAAGCGAGTTGGATGTTTATTTTACTGCTTTTAAGATTCCGGATTTTATTTACAATATTTTGATTTTAGAGAGATTGTTGTGAAAAATCACAATATAGTATGGACCAAGAAATAAATTATAATTAGATTTAAAAGCTAATTATCTGAAATATAATAATTTAAATGAAATTACCTAATTTTTTAAAAAGAAAACAGAATCAGGATAGTCTAAAAAATATGAGTTATCCTAGAGTGGGTATTAGTCTTGGAGCTTCTTGGTCTTGGGGGGTCAGCATGATAGCGACAATGGCATTTATGAATACAATGGGTATTCTTCCTGCTCTGGTGTGGGTGATTGGGAATATTTTGGCCATTCCGTTGTTTGGTTTTATTAAAGTTGGGATTAGAGGTTTTAAAAATTGGCTTAATTTTGTACCTTTTGTTCTATTTGCCCTTTTTATTGCTTTAATGGCAATTATAATAAATATGCAGGCTTTAATTACGGGATTGGGAGGTGGACACGATATAGTTTCCTATAAATTTTTAGACAACAACTATAGTGTTCCACTAGTAATAGGATTAGCACTTTTTGTTTTGTTTTTTGTATATAAATATGGTTTAAAAGGAGATGTTTTAAGCGATAATGGATACTATATTTTGCAGCTTGGCGCGGTAGTAGTATTAGCGGTTTCCTCAGTATTTCAGAGTAGTTTTAATATTAACCCTAACCTTGAATTAGTGACCCAAAAAGGAATCGAGTGGGTTTTCCCTTTGGGCTTTTTGGGTATAGTTACTGGGGTTTTCACTGATCCCATGATGTGGCAAAGGTTTGAGCAAAAATCAGAGGTGTTGAAGCTTAGTTTCTGGGGAGCATTCTGGTTTGCAATTTATATGTTTTTCGTTGTTCTTACAGGTTTATTCTTTAGACCAAATCTGTTTTTAGGAACTATGTTGTTAATAGTTATATTTGCATTAGCGCTATCTACTATCGGGAGCGCGATTGTGGCTACTCAATTTTTGACATCTAAGATAGGAGTTGGAAAATTATTAGGTTTACTTTTTTCTCTTAGTGCTGTAATTTCGTGGCCTCTTCTTATGGATTTTGGAATGTCTGAAATCTGGGGTATTTATGCTAGCTATAGATGGAAGATAGTCACTACAATGATTGCCGTTTCTTTTATGGGTAAATACGTTATAAAGAAAAAACAAAAGAAAAAAATTCTTTCTTTATTTAACAAAGTCAAGTTATATAATTGAAAAATAATTAATTTAATTATGTCAAAAGCAAAAAAAGTGAATTCTCTAAGAGGCTTTAAAAGTATATATCCTCAAGAATGGGAAAAATGGAAATATGTTAGGAAAACAATTGAAGAAGTTTTAGAAAGTTTTGCTTTTAAAGAGATAAGTACTCCTTCAATAGAAAGCAGAAACCTGTATAAAGTTAAGCCTCCTTGGTCGGAAGGGATGATTGAAGAAACCTTTAGTTTTTTTGATTCTCAGGGTAATCATCTTACTCTTATCCCTGAACAGACTCCAACTAGATCAAGAATGGTTCAAGAGTTAAAGCATATAGAACTACCAATTCGCTGGTTTAATACTTCAAAAAGATGGAGACAGGAAAAAGAAATTAAAAAGGATAGGGCAAGAGAGTTCTGGCAGACGGACGCAGATGTAATTGGCTGTGATTCAGTAGAGTCTGATGCGGAAATATTAGCTTGTGTGACAGAGATTTTTAAAAAGCTAAAATTAAGGAATAGAGTTGATATTCTAATAAGTGACAGGAAGCTTTTAGAAAATATTATTACTAGGGTAGGGGTTAAGAAGAAGAATTACTACGAAGCAGTAAAGATAATTGACGATAAAGAAAAAATTAACAAAAAAGAGTTTCAGGAGAGATTTGAGAATATTGGATTAAACAGAGAAGAAATTAGACTTCTTTATGAAATAATTTCTCTAAAGGGACCCATTAAGGAAACTGTAAGAGAAATTCAAGAAAAATACAGACAAACTGCGAAGAGAGGGATGGAAAGACTAGACAGAATTCTTTCTCTCTCTGAGCTTCTGGAGACATATAAGATATATGATATTTGTAAACTGGATTTATCTATAGCTCGTGGATCTTTTTATACAGGTTTAATTTTTGAGGTTTTTGACAAAGATAAAATTTTTGGTGCTTTAGCAGGAGGAGGACGCTATGATTGGCTAGTTAGTATGTATGGTGATAAAGATTTGCCGGCGATTGGGTTTGGTTTTGGCCACTTAGGAGTTGTACAAAAACTCAAAAAGGATCATTTATTTGACAACCTTTTAGAAAAAAAGAGGGTGTTTGTCTTTTGTGAAAACAAGAAAGATTATGAATTCTTAATAAAGCTTGTTAAAAGATTAAGAGAAAAGAATTATAAGGTAGAAGCTGATGTTGGGTATAGAGCAGACAAGGATAAAGATTTCTATATGGTTATTAAGCTAAAAAATAATTTTTTAGAAAAGAAAAAAATAGAAATTCAGGTTAAAAAAGTAAACAAAAAATTCACAGTTAAAGGATTCGATCGATGTGTAAGGAAAATTGCTTCATTTTTTGAATAACAAAGATTGTAATTGAGTTAATAGTTTAAGTAATTTTTAATAATAATTAGACCCGCAAGAGGGTTTCTGTATCTATATGTGCGGAAGAACGATAAGATAATACAATTGAGGTCTTGACAAATTTTTTTGAAAGATGTAGATTATTAATAGAAATTCAAAAGATGGTGCCTATAGTGTAATTGGTTAGCATTGAGGCCTGTGAAGCCTTAAGAGCGGGTTCAAATCCCGCTAGGCACCCTCTTTTTAAGCTTATTATAGTTCTTTTCTTTAAAATTTTAATCTCTCTTAAAGGAAGGTAAAAAACCTTCCTTATTATTTTTTTAGGCAACCTTATAAAAATTTTAGCTCTATTTATTCGTAAGCACAACTGTTGCTCGACAAACTACGAGTTATTGTTTATTCTTTCTCTAGGTGGTTAAAAAAATGAAAAAAGATAAAAAAGAATTTCTTTTTATAGCTGCTACACATGGTGATGAAGAAATTGGAGTAGCTACTATGAAAAAGATAAAAACCAATAAAGATAAATTTGATTGGATTATTGGCAACCCAAAAGCTTTCGAGCAAGAAAACAGGTTTTTTGAACGAGATTTAAACCGCTCTGCTCCGGGAAAAAAGAACGCCGAAGAATATGAACTTAGAAGAGCTTACGAAATAATGAAAATCTGTAAAGATTACAAATATATCATTGATTTGCACGGAGCTTCAGCTTCTTGCGGAAGTTTTACATTGATTAGTTATCCAAAATTGGAGAATCTGTTCCTAGCTAGTGCTTTACCTATTAAGAACGTCGTTCTTTGGCCCTCTAAAGAGTGGAAAGAATTTGGACCACTAACTCAATTTGTTGATTGTGGCTTGGAAATAGAATCTGGACCTAAAAAAGACCAAAAAACAAGGAGTAAACTTCGCAAGATTGTAAAGTCAATTCTTAAGAACGGAGTTAACTTTAATCTATATCAAATAAAAGAAAAAAAATGGTTTTTAGTATATGGGAAGATGAAAAAGACTAAAGCAAGAAAAAACATATCTAAAGAAATGAAAGAATTTAAAAAGATCGAAGTTGAAAAGGAGTCTTTTTATCCCTTATTAATTAATCAATACAAGGATTTAGTTTGCTATAAGATGAAGAAAATGGACTTTTTTGACCAATTTTCTTATTAGATTTAAATTTTCTAATAAGAGATAGGTGATTAAAAAGATTATCTATCCCTTCTTATTGTAAGTTAAGTTCCAAAGAGACCTAAGCAAGTCTTAATAAACTGTTCTTTTTTTTATTTAAATTGACTAATATAGTTCTAATATTATTTACAACTCGCGACACTCGCTATTAAGGTCTGATTAATTTTAGCTTTTTTATTTTTTAACATTTTTTACTTGTGTTTTTGCACATTACCGAGCTACATTGAATTTTTTTTTAGATATGTTATCGTATTTATAGTGAATAGAGTTTTTGTGTAAACAAAAACCTATTATAAAATTAATTATAAAATAAAAAAGGTGTATAATAATGAAAAGTAATATATTTGTTATTACGGCTGCAGATGGTAATGGAACTGCAATTCGGGTATTAGATCACGCTTTATCGCGTGAAGAATATGCTAAACGTGGCAAGCAGATTGGTAAAGATATGGAACCTTTTGGTGCAGAACAAGCAGGGTTTCTTGTCCCAGACGAAAATCATTTTGAAATGGCAGGAGGAGAGTTTTGTGGCAACGCGGCTCGCTCGGCTGCAATCCTTATTTCAGAAATTCAAAAAAAACCACATGTGTCATTTACAATGTCGGGATATAGTGGAACAGTAAGTGCTAAGGTTAAGAAAAAAAGTGATACTGGTTATTTTGTTGAATGTGTTTTTCCCGGTTTATCAACCGACTTGAAGGATATTACTCTTTCTAATGGTCAAGTTGCTACAGTAGTTGATTTGGGAGGTATTGTGCATGTAATCATAGAAGCATCTTTTCCGTCTAAGACGGAGGATTATGAGTCTGCCCACCGAGATATCACTAAGGAGCTCAACTTTGACGAGCGAAGTGCTGTCGGGGTTGTGTGGATAAATCGTATCGATGGTGCGGTCAAAATGCATCCTGTAGTATGGGTTAAGGATGTCGATACTTTTTTCTATGAACAATCCTGTGGCTCGGGCACTATTGCCGTTAGTAAAGTGACGGGTATTTCTTCCATAATTCAGCCTACTGGTAAGAAAATTGAGGCAGAAATAAATGACGAAGAAGTAATCCTTAGAAGTAAAATGGAGGTGGTTTATAGTGCGGATTGATTATGTCTATGTGGAAGAGGAACTGCGATATTGCAAAGGTTTCATAGAGGTTTATAAAGAAGCCTTTGGTGGACATCCTTACTATGAAGTTTATACAAACAGAGAAGTTTTTGAGAATATTTGGAAGCCACATCTTGATAAGGGAATTATTGTTCTCGCTTGTGATAATGGTTGTGTTGTTGGGTTTGGATGCGCAAAACCGCTTTTCAAGTCTGATAAAGAGATTCAGTCTTTCTTAGAGAAATCTAAGCTTAACTTAGGTCTTTCTATTGAACTTAGTAAGACATGGTATATCTCTGAACTGGGTGTTCACAAAATGTACCGTCGTCAAGGTATTGGATTACAACTTGTTGGTCAATGCATCGCTCACATCAGCGACTCTAGCTGTTCTTATTATGTTATGCGGACAGCAGCGAAAGATTCAAATTCTATTGGATTGTTTAAAAATATTGGTGCAATTGAAGTGTCTGGTACACAAGATGTTTCTGAATCTGATCAAATTCAGATCAATAAATCTAAAAGCACCAAACGCGTTTATCTCTATGGCCGTTGCGAAGAAGCGCTTAGAAGAATTTCAGTTATTTAAGAAAAGACTTAATTTTAATAAATTGGTCATCCATAGTGATGACCCTTTTTTTTATTTCTTTTCTATCTTGTATTTAATTTGAGAGTAGAGAGATTTTTTTCTCTCGTAAAAACAGGCCCATTCACGATCTCCGTATGAAAAATGCCACCATTCTCCATAAAAGGGAGCAAAATTTTCCTTAGTTAAGACATCATGAAGTAGTATACGATTCTCTTGTTGTTTTTTAGAAAGCCCTTTTGCAAATGTTTTTATCTTTTTATTTTTAAGCTCAAAAAGCTTAGTGCCCATATCTAGATTTTTTCCTTTTTTATTGGTGAGAGTAACATCAATCGCACCACCTGTCGGGTGTCCGGCAACTAATGGCACAGCAACAAAATTGTGAGTTAATGTGTCTAATTCTTCGTTGCTGAGAGATGGATTTAGATTTTGAAGTTCATCACGTTTTTCTCTAAAGTATTTCTTTTGGATATTAGGGTGTCTATATCCATAAACGACCTTAATTCGCAATTTGTAATGTTTTTTAAGTCTTTTATTAATTGTCGCGAGTTTTTTAGCAACAGTATCTCGTACAAAAATACGTTTTCCTGTATAAGGAATCATGTCATTTTTTTTATGTTTGGCGATGATGTCTGAATCATAATAACACACATTAATCAACGGTTCTTTGTTTTCTCCAGGAAGTATTTTTTTAACTTCTTGATAAGTAATAATTTTTCTTTTTTGGGGCATATTTTTAAATATTAAAAGAAGTAATAAGTAACTATAGTGTTTGGGTATTGAAAAACTTTTTACCTAAATTTTATTAACCCAAGACATTTTTACATTGTAATAAAGTTGTTTTACCACATAAAGCATGTCGAGATTGTTTTTGTTTCTTTAGCCTAATCTCTTGATAGTATAGCAAGAATAATTTACTCTAACAACAGAAATTTAAGAAGGTGATAAAATGTCAGAAATTAAAAAAAGAAGAATACAAATTGGAGTAATGGGGTCTGCGGCGGACTTAAATTATACTAAAGAACTGGAGAAAATTGCGGAGGGCACAGGTCGATTAATTGCCGAGAGTGGGAATATTACTATCTACGGAGCGGAAAAAGATTATGATTCTTTATCTACAGCCGCTGCAAGAGGAGCGAAGAATGCAGGTGGATTAACTGTCGGGGTTACTTATGGAAAAGGTAAAGATATTTGGGATAAAGAGAAAAATACAGACGTTATAATTTGTAGTGGTTTAGAAAGAGGAGGAGGTCGTGAGTTTGTGTTGGTCAACAGTTGTGATGGAATCATTGCTATTTCGGGAGGCTCTGGAACCATGAACGAGATGCTGGTAGCATATCAGTTGAACATTCCAATAGTAGTTATTAAAAATACAGGTGGATGGGCTGATAAAATGGCTGATCGTTATTTTGATAATAGAAAGCGCATGAAGGCAGTAGCAGCTAAAAGTCCGGAAGACGCAGTTTCAAAAATTATAAAATTGATAAGTGAGAAGTGATAAAAATTTTATTTATTACCGTAGCCGCCCTAATAATAAATGACTTCTTTTTTAATTAGAAAGAGCTTCGATTATCAAGCTCTTTTTTTAAATCGGAAATTTTTAGAGGTTGATTTTTCTTGACAATCCTTTTGATAATGTTATAGAATGCTTCTAGAGATTGAATAAGTATGCTCTTTAACATATAATAATACTGAAAGTAAATAATACTGGAGGAAAAAAATATGAAAGAAAAAAGAGTTTTAAAAGGTTTTCAAGATTTCTTGCCCGAGAAAATGGTTTTAAAAAATTATTTTATTGGCAAGATTAGAGCTGTTTATGAAAAATTTGGCTTTCTCCCTCAAGACACTCCATGTTTAGAATACGCGGACTTATTGCTTGGCAAGTATGGGGAAGAAGGGGAAAGATTAATTTATGAATTCAGAGACAAAGGGGATCGTCATGTAGCTTTGAGATATGATTTGACTGTTCCTCTAGGGAGAGTAGTTCAAATGTATGAAAGAGAAATTGATTTTCCGTATCGTAGATATCAAATAGGAAAGGTTTGGCGAGCAGACAAGCCTGGAAGAGGCCGATTTAGAGAGTTTATTCAAATAGATGCAGATATAATAGGAGATGATTCAATACTTTCTGACGCAGAAACTGTTCTTCTAATTATTAATACAATGGATTCTTTAGGGATTGAAACGATGGTTAGAATAAATTCCCGCGAAGTCTTAGATGTTTTTGTTGATGTTTGTGGGATTGATGAAGAAAGGGGGGTAGACTTAATGAGAGTTATTGATAAATTCGAAAAAGTCGGGATGAAAGGAGTTATGGAAGAATTAGAAGAACTAGAATTTTCTTTAGAGATTAGAGAAAAAGTAAAAGATTATCTTTCTATTAAGGGCAACAGTGAGGAAATATTATCATCTCTTAAGGAATTTCTAAAGGAAGGGAAGAATTCCAAGGAAGCTCTTGAGCGATTAATGAAAACTGTTGAGTTGATCAATAAAGCAGGCGATTACAAAGAAAAGTTTAGAATTGATCCAACCATAGCTAGAGGTCTTGACTACTATACAGGTATAATTTTTGAAACAGCCTTTCTTAAAAGTCCTAGTGTGGGTAGTATTTGTTCTGGTGGTAGATTCGACCGTTTAATAAAATTGTCTTCTGGAGACTTTACGCCAGCCGTGGGAATGTCTATAGGACTAGACAGACTCTTCTTTGTTTTAGAAGAAACAGACTCTTTGCCTGATATTGAAAGAACGACCACACAGGTTTTTGTAGCTAATTTTGATGAAGAGTATATAACAGATTATCTAAAATTGGCGAACGAATTGCGCAAAGAAGGTATCGCAGTAGAGATTTTCCCCCGACCGGTAAATTTATCTAGTCAGTTGAGTACCGCTGAAAGCAAGAAAGTTCCTATTGTTCTTATAATGGGACCAGAGGAAATGAAGAGCAACACGGTAACGGTTAGAAACATGAAGGAGCGGAATCAGGAAAAGATTTCTCGAAAACAGCTTGTTAGTAAAATTAAAAAATTAGTTGGGTAGACCGCTTTTTTAAAGGTCTACTTTTTTTATTTAAAATAAAAGTTTAATTTATGGACAAATTAATTATAGGTAGTCATAATTTAACTATTGATGATGTTGTGAATGTTGCAAGAGACAAAGATATTATAATCGTGCTCTCAGAAAAAGCTATTGAACAGGTTAGACGAGGGCGTTCCTTCGTGGAACAGAATGTTAAGGAAGGAGAAGTTATTTATGGTGTTACTACAGGTTTCGGAAAATTCCAAGACAAAAAAATCCCTTTAGATAAAGCCAAGGAACTTCAACATAATCTTATCAAGAGTCATTCAGTAGGGGCTGGTGATCCTTTACCGGAAGATGTTGTTAGAGCAGCAATGATTATTGTTGTGAATTCTCTTTCAAAGGGTTATTCAGGAGTTAGAGTGAAGGTTGTAAAGAAAATTGTTGAATTGCTTAACAAAAACATCTACCCTTATGTTCCTGAACAAGGCTCGGTTGGAGCTAGTGGTGATTTAGCTCCCTTGGCTCATATCGCTCTTGTTCTTACTGGAGAGGGAGAAGTTCTAGTCCACCACAAAAGGCTTAAATCGATTAAAGTTTTAAAGAAGGAGAAGATAAAACCTCTTTCTTTAAGTTATAAAGAGGGTTTAGCGCTTATTAATGGAACTGCTGTAATGAGTGGATTAGCATGTCTGAATATTAATTATATGAAGAATCTTTTAAAGAGTGCGGACATTGCTTCTTCCCTAAGTCTAGAGGCGATGGAGGGATTAATGAGCCCTTTTGATGAGGATTTGAATAAATTAAGACCTCATCAAGGACAAATAAATACAGCGTTAAATATAAAAAGAATATGTCAAGGAAGTGGATTGGTTTATTGGGATAAACATCCAAAAAAAGTTCAGGATTCTTATTCGCTTAGATGTATTCCTCAAGTTCATGGAGCCCATAAGGACGCATTAAATAAGATTAAATCTTGGATGTCTACAGAGATTAACTCTGTTACTGATAACCCTTTAATTTTCTCTAAAAAAGATAAGGTTATTTCAGGGGGTAATTTCCATGGGCAGCCTGTGTCCTTGGCTATGGATTTTTTAGGCATAGCTACTGCTGATTTATCAAATATTTCTGAAAGAAGAACAGCTAAAATGGTAGATGCAGACAATAATGAAGGACTACCAGCTTTCTTGATATCTGAGAAGAGAGCTGGATTAGATAGTGGCTTCATGATAATGCAATATACTGCTGCCGCTCTCGTCGCGGAAAACAAAGCATTAGCTCATCCGGTGTCAGTTGATTCTATACCGACCTCTGCTAATAAGGAAGATCATGTGAGTTTTGGCACTATTGCTGCTCGCAAGTGCCGAGAAATAATTCAAAATTCTATCAATGTAGTAGCAATAGAACTATTAAGTGCAGCACAAGGATGTGATTTTAGGGAAACCAAGAAACTTGGGAAAGGAAGCAAGGTTGCTTATGAATTAATTCGAAGTAAGGTCAAAAAAGTAGAAAAAGACAGAGTTTTATATACTGATATGGAAAAGATTAACAAAATTATTAAAAATGGGGAGCTTGTTACTAAAGTAGAAAAATCAATTGGAGAACTAAAATAAATTAATAAAGAAAACATCATTCTTAAAAGGGTTTTTAATCAAAAAGAAAAAGCTCTGTTTTTTTTAAAAGTATTTCAAGCTTTATCAGTTGAGAAAAAATCTGATTGAAACAATTTTTTTGATAATTTAAGAAAATGTAAGCTTGATTTTGGTTAAAGCTGCTATCTTTTTCTGTTCGGTTTTTTCTAAGGCTAGAAGTTTCTTAATTCAGCAAGACCACTTATTGTAAAAATACATTTTTTCTTTTATGACTCTATTGGCTAGAATTATTTTCATAGTTTTTCCATTTATGATTTAAATTTGGATAAGCAGGAATAATAAGGTAATATTACTTTAAACTAAAATTGAAATGTTGAAATCTTTAATTAATTACAAGACAAAATCAGTTAATAAATCAGCAGGAATTTTAACGGTTTCTGCTGTTGTTAGTAAAATACTGGGAATAGTTAGAGATTGGCTTTTGGCTAAGAATTTTGGGGCAGGAAGCGAACTTGATGTTTATTTTACTGCTTTTAAGATTCCGGATTTTATTTACAATATTTTGATTTTGGGAGGAATGTTGGTTTCTTTTTTGCCTTTATTCTCTGAATATTTTTCTAAGAATAAAGAACTAGCTTGGAAGTTTACTTCAAACCTTTTAAATATTTTTATTGTTTCTTTAATAACTTTAAGTTTTATTCTTTTCTTTTTTACGCCATCCTTAATAGATATTATTGCTCCTGGGTTTAGTTATCAGCAAACGGAACAGGCAATTACTTTAACTCGAATAATGTTATTGAGCCCTATTTTCTTTGGGTTAAGTTCTATTTTTTCTGGAATTTTACAATATTTTAATAAATTTTTTATTTATAGTTTATGTCCTGTTATCTATAATTTAGGGATTATTTTTGGAATCTTATTTCTATCTCCTAAAATGGGAATCTTAGGAGTTGTATTAGGAGTTGTTTTTGGAACTTTTCTGCATTTTGTTATTCAGATTCCTTCTGTTATTGACTGCGGTTTTCAATATAAGGCTGTTTTTGATTTAGATAATTATAAGATTAATAAAGTTTTTTCTTTAATGTTGCCAAGAATGTTTGGAGTTTCTGCTCAGCAAATAAATTTAATTATTACTAATGCTATTGCTTCTACTTTAGCTGAAGGTTCAATTACTATTTTTAATTTTGCCAATAATATTCAATATTTTCCTGTAGGGATTATCGGAGTTCCTTTTGCGGTTGCTGCTTTTCCGACTTTGTCTAAAAACTTGGCTGAAAATAATAAAGAGAGGTTTATAGATAATTTTTCAAAAATATTTAATCAGATTGTTTATTTAACTCTTCCGGCTACTGTTTTTATTTTTATCTTAAGAGAAGAAATAGTTGGAATTCTTTTACAGCACGGATTATTTTCTCCTTTGTCGGCTAAGCTTTCTTCATCTAGTTTAGGCTTGTTTTGCTTAGGAATTCTTGCTTCTGCTTTAATTCCTTTATTATTTAGAGCTTTCTTTGCTTTGCAAGATACAAAAACTCCAACTCTAATTGCTCTTTTTTCGATGGCAGTTAATATTGTTTTGAGTTTTCTGTTTACTAAAGAGTGGTTTTACCTTCATCAAAAATTACGAAATATTTTTTCTTTTCTCCGAACAGCTGATATCGCTGTTTTAGGTTTACCTTTAGCTTTTTCTGTGGCTGTTATCCTTCAACTTGTTTTAATGATTCTTTTTTTAAAAAATAAGTTTAAAGAAATTGATTTTGAAAAAATTGGTACTAACTTCTTAAAGGTTTTATTTTCTAGTCTTGTTTTGTTTTTTTCAAGTTATGTATTAAAATTTCTAGTTAGTGAGATTTTTACTACTCAATCCTTGTTTTTAGATTTCTTTCAAGTTTTTATAATAGGAACGATCGGTTCTTTGATTTATTTATTAGTTACTCTTATTTTATCTGTTTCTTCAACGGATTTAATTTTGGCTAAAATATTTAAAAATGCAAAAAATTAAAAACTTTGTCATTATTAGTCACATAGATCACGGTAAGTCAACTTTGGCTGATCGTTTTTTGGAATTAACTAAGACAATCAGCGAAAAGAAAATGCGTTCTAGGTTTTTAGATATGATGGACTTAGAAAGAGAAAAGGGGATTACCATTAAAATGAGACCAGTGAGAATGCATTGGGAACATGAAGGGCAAGACTACATGTTAAATTTAATAGATACTCCTGGTCATGTTGATTTTAGTTATGAAGTTTCGAGAAGTTTGGTTGCTGTAGAAGGAGGGATTTTACTAGTTGATGCTGTTAAGGGTGTTCAGGCTCAGACTTTAGCTAATTTACATTTAGCAAAGAAGCAAGGATTGGTTATTGTTCCTGCAGTGAACAAGATTGATTTATCTAATGCTAAGGTTGAAGAAACTAAAGAAGAAATCGAAGAATTGTTAGATATCCCTAAAGATAGAATTCTTGCTATTTCTGCAAAGGAAGGAACTAATGTTGAAAAACTTTTGAAGGCTGCCATTGAAAGAATTCCTTCTCCTGAAATCAGCAAGAAAGATTCTTTTAAATCATTGATTTTTGATTCAGAATACGATTCTTATCAGGGAGTAATTATTCATTTACGAGTTTTTGATGGAAAAGTTAAACCAGGAGATAAGGTTCGTTTAATGCAAGCTGATATTGAAGGGCAAGTTAAAGAAGTTGGTTACTTTTCTCCTAATTTAAAAAAGTGTGAGGAATTGAAAGCGGGAGAAATAGGTTATATTACTATAGGCTTAAAAGAACCTACTCAGGTTAGAGTCGGTGATACAATAGTTCAAGCTGATGATAAGCAAGCAAAGCCTTTAGCCGGGTACAAAGAGCCAAAACCAATGGTTTTTGCTTCTATTTATCCTAAAAATCCTAGTGATTTAGATAATTTAAGAAATGCTTTGAATAAATTAAAACTTAATGATGCCTCCTTAGTTTTTGAAGGAGAATCCAAGGAATTTTTAGGAAGAGGATTTCGGTGCGGATTTCTAGGTTCTTTACATGCAGAAATTGTTTGTGAAAGACTAAAAAGAGAATTTGATTTAGATTTAATTATTTCTTCTCCTTCTGCTGTCTATAAAATTATTAATCAACAAGGAGAAGAAGAATTTGTTTATTCTGCTTCTGATTGGCCTAATCAAAGCTTAATTAAAGAAGTACAGGAACGATGGGTTAAATTAGAGATAATGACTCCAATTGATTATTTAGGCAATATATCTACTTTGTTAGATAATTTAAATGCACAACACGCCAATACTAAATATTTAAACCCCGAAAGAGTATCTTTGACTTACGAGGTTCCTTTAAGAAAAATAGTTGTTGGCTTTTTTGATAATTTAAAAAGTGTTAGTCAGGGCTTTGCTTCTATGAATTATGAGATATTAGATTATAGGCCTGGTAATTTAGTTAAACTTGATATCTTAATTGCTGGGAGGAAAGAAGATGCTTTTTCAAGAATTGTTGAAGAAGATAATGCCTATGAAGCAGGGAGAAGAATAGTGAATAAATTGAAGAATCTGATTCCTCCTCAAATGTTTAAAGTTCCTGTTCAGGCTGCAATTTCTGGTAAAATAATAGCTAGAGCTACTATTAAAGCTCATCGAAAAGATGTTACAGCAAAACTTTATGGCGGTGATGTAACTAGGAAAATGAAATTACTGGAACAGCAAAAGGAAGGAAAGGGTAGACTAAGAGAAAAAGGGAGAGTTAATATTCCCCCTGAAGTTTTCCTTAAAATGTTTAAGGATTAAATTATCTGAATAATGGTGCAACCAAAAGAAGGATCATACTTAGGGCTACAATAGAAACCAGAGTTATCCAGACAGCGTTCATTATTTTTTCTTTTTTAGACTTTTTCATATTTTTACAGTATATTATTTAATGTATGGTAGCAAAAAAAGAAGAAAATAAAAAATTCAATAAAGATAAGTTTGTGGAAATAATATTTTTTATAATTAGTCTTTCTATTTTTTGCGTTTTGCTTTTTTCTAATATTAAAATTGCTAGAGAAAGATTGTCTTTAATCGAAAAGGTAGAATCCTTAAGCCAAAAGGTGGAATTTTTAGAAGATCAAAAAGAAATGTTGAAAGCAAGAATTTCAGATGCTGAAACCGGTGATTATTGGGAAGAAGTCATGAGAGAACAAGGTTATGTTAGAGAAGGAGAAGAATCAGTAGTTATTCTTTCTCCCGAAAAAAGAGAATCTTCTGTAGAAGAAGAAAAGTACTTTTTTCAGGATTTTTGGGAAAGAATTAGAAAGCTTTTTGTTTGGCCCGAGTAAGCGAGTGTCGTATAACGGCTATTACACGACCTTCCCAAGGTTGAGACGAGGGTTCAATTCCCTTCACTCGCTCCAGCCAGTATAGCTCAGGGGTAGAGCAGGGCTTTCGTAAAGCTCAGGTCGTTGGTTCAATTCCAACTGCTGGCTCATTCATTATTTTTATGTTATAATATGAAAGATAATAAAAATTAAGTTAAAATATGTTTGAAAAAAAGTTGTCAAAAGAGAATCCGAAGAAAAAGATTGAAAAAGATTTAGCTCAAGGTAATATAAAGTATACGGAGAAGATGCTTAAGAGAATTAACCAACATATTAAGCAGCTAGAAAATAAAGAGGAAATTTCTGAGAAAGAAGAAATAGCTTTGGAAAGATTAGAAGAAATGAAAGATGAAATGTTAAAAAGTCGTGAATTAAGTAAAAAGAAATCAATTTAAATTAAAAATCCTGAAATGGTAAATTATTAAATTTTGTAAAAAATATAAAATGAACGAGAAAAAATTTGGTCAAGAAAAAAATAATAAAAAGGAAAAAGAAAAGATAAACGTAAGAGAAAAGTTTATTGATAAATATTTTGATGAAATTAATTTTTCAAAAGAAAAGGAAAGGAAGGTTATTGCTACCACCAGTTATTTAGAGGCTTTGAAAGCTGTAAAGAAAACAGAGGAACCTACTAAAGACATAGAGGCTTTGATTAATAAAGCGGATCCTGAAATCATTAAAGAGGCTAAGAAATTTATAAAAGCCTGTCAAAAAGAAGGAATATAAAATTGTTTTTTAAAGAGATAAAAATTAATTTTAAAATATGTTCAAAAAAATAAAGCAAAAAATAGATAGAAAGATAGAAAAAGCTGGTGTGAAAGCGGAAGAGTTAGAAGAATTTCCTCAAAAAATTGTAAATATTGCTAGTTCTTTGAAGGCAATTAAACGGCTTGAGAAAGCTTTAGAAGAATCAAAAGAAGGTTCGGAAAAATATGAAAAAATAGAAAAGAATTTAGAAAGAGTGAAGAAAAGCATTGAAGATGCGTCTGAGAAAGAGATAGAAGAGGCTAAGGAATTTTTAGATAAAGCTAAAATTGTTTATCCAGAAGAATAAATTAATGATTATTTAGAAAAATAAACTAAGCAATATTTTGGTATTGCTTTTTTTAATATTCATTTTTTATCTATTTTATTTTATAATTAATCTAAATGGAAGATTTAGAAAAGAAAAAAGAATTATTAAAAAATAAACTCCTCGATCTCGAGGACTGTCTTTGACCTTGATAAGAAAAAGAAAGAATTTAAAAAATTAAAGAAGGCAATGAAAGATCCTAATTTATGGGATAATCAGAAAAGAGCAGTAAAGATTTCCAAGAGATTTAGTGAATTAGAAGAAGATTTGAATGATTTTGAGGAATTAAAATTAAGGATAGAATGTTTAGACAAAAATAGTAATATTGAAAAAATAGAGCAAGATTTAAAAGATAAAGAAAGAGAAACTTATTTTTCTGGTAAGTATGACAAGGGGAATGCTATTTTATCACTTCATTCTGGAGCTGGAGGACAAGATGCTCAGGACTGGACAACAATGCTTTTGAGAATGTATAGAAAGTATTGTGAGAAAAAGGGATTTAAAAATAAGATTTTAAATCAATCTTTTGGAGAAACATCGGGAGAAACTAACAGAATTGGAATTAAATCCGCTACTTTAAAAATTGAAGGAAAGTTTGCATATGGTTATTTTAAAAACGAAAAAGGAGTGCATAGATTAGTGAGAATCTCTCCTTTCTCTGCTCAAGATCTTCGGCATACCTCTTTTGCTTTAGTAGATGTTCTTCCTGAAATTAAAGATTTATCTGAAGAGAATATTGAAATTAAACAAGAAGATTTAGTTATTGATACTTTTAAAGCTTCAGGACCGGGAGGACAATACGTAAATAAAACAGAATCGGCGGTTAGAATAAAGCATAAACCAACTGGCATTGTAGCAACTTGCCAATCAGAAAGATCACAATTACAGAATAGAAAAAGAGCAATGGAGCTTCTTTCCTCTAGGCTTTATAGTTTTTACAAAGAAGAAAAAGAAAAAAGAGTTTCTGAAATTAAAGGAGATAAGATTTCAGCAAGTTGGGGAAATCAGGTCAGGAATTATGTTTTTCATCCTTATCAGTTAGTTAAAGATTTAAGAACAGGAATAGAAACATCTAAGGTAGAAAACGTTTTGGATGGCGAAATAGATGAATTTATTGAAGAAGAAGTTAAATTAAAAGATGATTAAATTTGAGAATGTAACAAAAAGGTATCCTGAAGATGATGATTCAAGAATTGAACCATCTTTGGCGCTAGATAATATTTCTTTTAAGGTTAACGAAAAAGAATTTGTTTCTATTGTTGGTAAATCAGGAGCTGGCAAGACCACCTTGTTAAAGCTTTTAATTGCCCAGGAAAAACCTACTAGCGGAAAAGTTTTCTTTGAAGAAAAAGATGTTCATAAGCTTGAACCTGGAGAACTACCGGAATTGCGAAGGAAAATAGGTTCTGTTTTTCAGGATTATAAATTAATTTTTTCTAAAACAGTTTATGAAAATGTAGCCTATGTTATGGAAGTAATAGGTTCTTCTGATAAAGAAATAAAAAGAGATGTTCCGCGAGTTTTGGAAATTGTTGGTTTGAGAGACAAGTTAAATAATTTACCGGCTGAGCTTTCAGGAGGAGAAAAACAAAGAGTAGCTATTGCCCGTGCTTTGATTCATCGACCAAAGGTTATTTTAGCTGATGAACCTACTGGCAATCTTGACCCTTATCATACCTTTGAAATAATTCAATTATTACTTAAGATAAATGATATAGGAACTACTGTTGTTTTATCTACCCACAATAAAGAAATTATTAATGATTTAGATAAAAGAGTGGTTACTTTAGATAATGGTAAACTTATCCGAGATGAAGAAAAAGGAAGGTTTACTCTTTAATTATGTTTGAATCTATTAAAAGAATATTTGGTTTGGGATGGAAGATGTTTTTGAGAGAAAAAGGAATTACGGTGGCAACTGTATTTGTTTTGTTTTTGGTTATTAACTTGATAGGTGGTCTTTTTCTACTGAAAGATATGGGGACTTTCTTGATTCAGAACGTTGAAGATAAGGTTGATATCTCTGTTTATTTTAAGCAGTCAGCTAGCGAAGATGAAATCTTAACTATTAAGAAGAAAATTGTTGATTTTCCTGAAGTTAAAAGAGCTGAATATATTTCTCAAGATAAGGCTTTAAATCAATTTACTGAAAGACATAAAAGTGATTTTAGTTTAATAGAGTCAATCGAAGAATTAGGAATGAATCCTTTTTTAGCTTCTTTAAATGTACAAGCTAAAAACCCAAGCCAGTATGAAAAAGTTTATGCTTTTTTATCTAATTTAGAAACTGGTGATATTATTGAAAAGATTGACTATTATCAAAGGGAAACTGTTATTCAGAAGATCCACGCTTTAAGCTCTCAATTAAGTCAGGCTGGTCTTTATTTGGCTATTATCTTGTTTATAGTTGCAGTAATAGTTACTTTAAATACAGTCAGATTGTCTATTTATAATTCCAAAAAAGAAATTGAAATTCAGAAATTAGTTGGAGCCTCAAATTGGTTTATTAAAGCTCCTTTTCTGATCCAGGGAATGTTGTGTGGGGTGACTGCTTCAATTATTTCTTTTTTATGTCTTGCTTTTGCTTGTTGGTTTTTTAATCCTCAGATTAGAAATTTATTTCTTGATTTTAATCTTTATAACTTATTTATGAGCGAAGTCTGGACTTTGTTAGGAATTCAAGTTATGGTGGGAATATTACTGGGAGTAATCTCTAGCAATATTGCGGTTAAGAAATATTTGAAAGTTTGATCGGAGGTCGTCTAATGGTAGGACGCTAGGTTCTGGCCCTGGTAATTGGGGTTCGAGTCCCTGCCTCCGAACATTTTAGAAGCTGCTTGGCTCAAAACAAGTGGTTTTCTTTTTTAAATTTTATTATAATAATTAAAGTAGAGGATATGGATTATTCTGATTTTGTAAAAGATGACAAGACAATTTCAGCAGTTATACGAAAACTTTGAGATTGTTAGAAAAGCGGCAAAGAGAATCCCCAACAGGGTAAAAAAAGACTATCCTCAAATACCCTGGAAAGATATGGCAGGGACTCGAACATTAATTGGAGAATTAAACTTAAGACGATTGTCTTAAGTTCTTGACTTTTTAAGGTTATTTTATTAGTCTTCCAGTGGAGGTCTTTAAAAATGAAAATTAAAAAGAAAATAAAGAAATTCATTAGGCAGAAACTAAAAAATGAATTTTTTGAAAATGAAATTATTGAAAAAGTATTTCATAAGATAAAGAGGGAATACGGAGAAAAATTAATGATTTTTGAACCACCTGCTTTGTCTTTAATAGCGGATGACTCCGATTACCATCGAACTAGGCGAGGATATATGAAGTATGAATCAATTGCTTTTTGCAAGATAGAGGGTTCTTGGTTTGTATTAGGGCAAGGAGAGGCCTGGGGAAGTTATCCAGCTGATCCTTATTCGGTTGATATTTTAGCTGTACCAATATCTTCTGGTGAAATAAAAAAACAGGAGATGAAAAAAGTAATTGAAAGAAGAATAAATGCTTTTTTTAAGTTTTCAATAATTGCTAGTAAAAGATCAGGGGCGATGTTTATTGGTAAGTACTGGGAAAAAAAGATTAAAATATCGAAAGAGCGGTTTTCAAGCTTTATTCAAGAAGCTAGTGAAAGAGCAAATGATCTTTTCACGATTGAAGAATATGATATGGTACCTATCTTAGTATCGCCGAGCAAATATAAAAAGGAACTTGCTCTTTATCTTTTTCAAAAAATAGAGGAAGCTCTAACTTTATAATTTTTTGAGAGTAAAAACTCTCATTTTTTTTATTTATCTTTTTTATTTGCTATTATTATTGTATAAATAAAAACAATAAGATTTGAGATTTACATTAATTATATTTTTTTAAATGTTTAATTTAATTATAGCAGCGGCTTTACAAGGAGTTTTGGAGTGGTTACCAGTGAGTAGTGAAGGAATTGTTACTCTTTCATTGGGCTTTCTTAATTACTCTTTCAAAGAAGGAATGAATATCGCTTTATTTCTCCATTTAGGAACTTTAATTGCCAGTTTATCTTTCTTCCGTCAGGAAATCTTTGCTTTTTTTAAACTAAAGAAAAAGAATCTTTTATCTTTTGTTCTTTTGTCGGGAATTGTTTCGTCTTTGTTGGGTTTGCCAGCTTACTTGTTTCTTCAGGAGATTAACTTTAATCATGTTTTAGGCCAGGCTTTAATAGGTTCAGCTTTAATGATTACAGGGTTTTTGCAATTAAAAAGAAAAGAGAAAGGGGAAAGACAAGCTAAAAGCATTAACAAGAAAGATGGGTTATTAACTGGTCTAGCTCAGGCCTTTTCTGTTTTACCGGGAATAAGTAGAAGTGGGATCACAACAATTATTCTAAATTGGAGAGGTTTTGATATTAAAAATGCTTTAAAGTTAAGTTTTTTGTGTGGTATTATTCCTATTTTTGGGGCTCAATTATTTACTGGGCTTAAAGAGGGTTTCTTTTTTCAGCCAAAATATTTAATTCTTACTTTAGTTTCTTTTATTGTCGGGAGAATTAGCATCGGTTATTTATTGGAAGTTGCGGAAAGAATTAATTTTGGAAAGTTTTGCTTGTTTTTTGGTTTTTTGAATATTATTTTAATCTTTTTTATTTAAATGTATTTATTTTTTGATACCGAAACAACTGGGTTACCATTAGATTGGAAGGCTCCAATTACTGATTTAAAAAACTGGCCTCGTTTAGTCCAGATAGCCTGGTCTCGTTATGATAGTTCGGGAAATAAGATATCGGAGAAAGATTATATTGTTAAACCTGATGGTTTCACGATCCCTAAATTTTCTACTGCTGTTCATAAGATAACAACTGAAAAGGCAATAAAAGAAGGTGTTAATTTAGAAAAATCATTAAGAGAATTTGCCCAGGATATTAGAAATGTTAAGTTTTTGGTTGCTCATAATATGGAATTTGATAGTAAAGTGGTAGGTGCCGAGTTTTTAAGAAAAGAAATTGAAAATAATTTATCTGATCTTCCTAAGATAGATACAATGAAAGAATCTGTTGATTTTTGTAAAATAGAAAGTCCAAGAGGTTATAAATGGCCAACCTTATCTGAGCTTTATAGAAAGCTTTTTGGAGAAGATTTTGATAATGCTCATAATGCTTATTTTGATATTTCTGCTTGCGCTAAATGTTTTTTTGAATTAAAAAAATTGAATGTTTTTGATAATGAAAAAATAGCTGAAAAGGAAGAAGAGTATATCCAGGAAAGGAATATAAAATTAATTTAACTTTTCCTATTGACATTATTTTTCTGTTTTATATAATTCTTTTAATTCTACTTTTCAAGTAGAAAAAAACGGTCGATGTTTTTTAAAAAAATAATTAAAAAAACATGGTTACAAAAAGTAACTTAAATTATTTTTTGAATCAAGTGGTTGGATTCATTGATGAAGAAGACGAGGCTTTTTACGAGGGTGATCTTGATAAAGAGGTAAGACTTGAAGATGAGGATGACGATGATGATTTTGATGACGACGATGATGATTTTGATGACGACGATGATGATTTTGATGACGACGATGATGACGACGACGATGATGACGACGACTACTAAGAAGAATCAAAAATAATCTGAAAAGAGAAAGGAGCGCTATTAGTTTTTAGCGCTCCTTTTATAATTGTAAAAATAGAATCATTTTTGTTTTTATGATAATATTCATTTAATGGGTAAGAAAAAACCAAACTTATATTGATAGTAAAATAATAATTGCTATTAATAAGGATATATAAACTTTTAAATATGATAAATAATTATGGCCTTGACTAAAATTATTGCTACTGTTGGCCCTTCTTGTAGAAAAGTTGAAACTTTGGTTTCTCTTATTAAAGCAGGAGTGAGAGTTTTTCGTTTTAACTTAAAACATGGTAGTTATGTCTGGCACAGCCAGTGCATTGAAAATGTTAAGGAAGCTTCTCAAAAAATAAATGAGCCAGTAGGCGTTCTTTTGGACTTTCAAGGCCTAAATATAAGAATAGGAGATTTGGAAGATGATATTAAGATAGAAAGGGGAGACAAAGTTAATTTTGTTAAAAAGCAAGATTCATCTGAGAATAATATTGTAGTTTCTAATAGTTTTTTTTCAGCAGATCTTTCAAAAAATCAGAAGATATTTATAGATGATGGAAAAATAGAATTAAAAGTCTTAAAAAGTAAAGGAGAAACTTGTCAGGCTGAAGTTATAAGAGGGGGATTGGTAAAAAGCAATAAAGGAATTAATATACCGGGAGCAAAAGTGGATTTGCCCTCTTTATTAGAAAAAGATATTCAGGATTTGTCTTTAGTTTCTAAATATGAAGTTGATTTTATTGCTCTTTCTTTTGTCAGAAATAAAGAAGATATAGAATTGCTAAGAAAATATATTGAGAAGCATTCTTTATCAGTCAAGGTTTTAGCTAAGATAGAAAATCGGCAGGCTTTAGAGAATTTTGATGAAATTCTAGATGTTTCTGATGGTATTATGATTGCTCGAGGAGATTTAGGAATAGAGATTCCTTTAGAGCAAGTTCCTTATTACCAAAAAGAAATTATTAAAAAATGTGCTGAAATTGGTAAACCTGTTATTACAGCTACTCAGATGTTGGACTCTATGACTCATCATGCTATTCCTTCGAGAGCGGAGGTTTCTGATGTGGCGAATGCTATTCTTGATTATACTGATGCGATAATGCTTTCTCAGGAAACGGCAATAGGAAAGTATCCTTTAGAAACAGTTAAGGCCATGGAAAGAATAGCTTCTTTTTGGGAAAAGAAAAGACCTCCTGTTTCAGGATTTGATTTCCAGTTAAATCATCAAACAGCAGCAATTTGTCGTTCTGCTTATAATCTTTGGAGCTCTCCTTTTTGTCAGAAAGAAAACGTTAAGGCCTTTGTGGTAATGACGGAAACAGGAATGACTGCTCGAATGCTTTCTCGTCTTCGACCCACTCTACCTATTATTGCCCTAACTAATAAGGATAAAATTAAAGAGCAACTTTGTCTTTCTTATGGTGTTTATCCTTTAATTTTGGAGTACAAGACGAAAATGTATCAACAAAAAGATGTTGCTGATATTAAACTTCTTTTAGATAGAGTTAAAGAGACTAATTATATAGAGAAAGGAGATAAGGTAATTGTTGTTTATGGTGAAGACTGGGGAACTCCGGGAAAAACTTCAATTATGAGAATTCAGGAAGTTTTATAGCACGTTATTAAAACAAGGTTTTTTAGAATCCTTGTTTTTGTTTATGAAAAAAGAAGTTTGTGCCATAATTTAATAATGGAATTTGATTTAAAAAATTTAAATCAAGAGCAGAAAAAAGCCGTTACTTTTGGTGGGGGCCCTCTTTTGATAATAGCTGGAGCGGGGACGGGAAAAACAATGACTCTTATTTACAGAATGGCTTATCTTATTAAAGAAAAAGGAGTAAAACCTGGAGAAATTCTAGCTTTAACTTTTACTGATAAAGCAGCCCAGGAAATGGAAGACAGAGTTAATGATATCTTACCTAATAGTTATGGCGATCTTTGGGTTTCTACCTTTCATGTTTTTTGTGAAAGTGTTTTACGGGAAAATGGTTTAGATATTGGTTTACCGACTAACTTTAAATTGCTGGACGATACTAGTAGTTGGCTTTTAATTAAAAAGAATTTAGATAAATTTGATTTGGATTATTATAAGCCATTGGCTAATCCGACTAGACTTATTCATGGTTTAGTGAAACATTTTAATGATTGTAAGGATCAGTTTATTTTTCCAGAAGATTACTTGAAGTATGTTAAAAAAGTAAAGAGGGAAGATAAGAAAAGAATTAAGGAAGTTGCTAATGCTTATAAAACCTATCAAAAAATTCTTCTAGAAAATGATTTATTAGATTTTGGCGATTTAATTAATTATGCTTTAAAGATTTTTAAAAAGAGACCTTTAATTTTAAAAAGATATAGGGAAAAATATGAATATCTTTTGATTGACGAATTTCAGGATATCAATTGGTCGCAGTATGAATTAATTAAAATTTTAGCTCGGCCAGAAAATAATGTTACTGTCTCAAGTGATGATGATCAGTCTATTTTTCAATTTAGGGGGGCTTCTTTTGATAATGTTTTTAGATTTGAAGAAGATTTTCCTAAAACTAAACAGGTAGTTTTAACAAAGAATTATCGTTCAACTCAGGATATTTTGGATTTAAGTTATAAGTTTATTCAACAAAATAATCCTCATCGATTAGAACATTCTAAAGGGGTTAGTAAAAAACTAAAGAGTACGGTAGGCAAAAAAGGGATAATTAAACATTTACATTTTAATACTTTGGAGCAGGAGGTTAGGGGTGTTATTGAAAAAATTGATGAAATTTTAAAAAACGATAAAAAGGCCGAACTCGGTGATTTTGCTATTTTAATTAGAAAAAATAGCTCAGCTGAACCTTTTTCTAGAGCTTTAGAAAGATATAATATTCCTTATAAATTTATTGCCTTGAAAGGGCTTTATTCAAAATCAGTTATTTTAGATGTTATTTCTTATTTTAAACTTTTAGATAATTATCATGAAAGTAAGTCTTTGTATCGGGTTTTAACTTTTCCTTTTTTTGATATTCCCATTGAAGATATAGCTACTATTAATTCTTTTAGTAAAAGAAAATCGCAATCTACTTTTGAGACTTTAAAAAACATTAATTTAATAAGTAATAAGCTTTCTAAAAAAACAATCAAAAAAATTGAATTTATTTTAGATTTGTTAGAAAAGCATAGCTTATTGGCTACGAAAAGAAATGTTTCCGAAGTTTTTGTTTCGTTTTTGAGAGATTCTGGCTATTTAAAGTATTTAACTGAGCAAAAAGTTCTTGAAGACTTTAATTATATCAATCAATTTTATGAAAAACTTAAGGCTTTTGAGGAGTCTAATTTAGATCCAAGATTAAAGAATTTTATGGTAGAGCTAGAGTTAGAACTAGAATCGGGCGAAACAGGAAACTTAGAATTTAATCCTGAACTAGGCTTGGACATTGTAAAAATTATGACTATTCACAACGCTAAGGGTTTAGAGTTTAAATATGTTTTTTTGGTTAATTTAGTTAACAGGGTTTTTCCTTCAGACAATAGAAGAAATCCGATTGAAATTCCTGAAGAGTTAAGAAAAGATAGCTTTTTAGCAAAAAAAAGTCATTTAGAAGAGGAGAGAAGGCTATTTTACGTAGGAATGACTAGAGCTGAAAAAGGCTTGTTTTTTACCTCAGCTGAAAACTACAAAGGTTTAAAAAGAAAAAAGAAAATATCACGATTTTTAAAGGAATTAGGTTTTGAAGGCAAGGAGAAGGTTGAGGTTAAGGAAGAAGAAATTACTCAAAAGAAAGAAACAAGAAAAAGAAAAGTTAATTTAAAATTACCTTCTTATTTTTCTTTTTCTCAATTAAAGGCTTTTGATGTTTGTCCTTTGCAGTATAAATTTGCCCATGTCTTAAAAGTTCCTCGTTCAGGGAAAGCAGTATTTAGTTATGGTAAAACAATGCATGATACTTTAAGTAGATTTGTTTCCGATTTTCTTAAGGAAAAAAGAGACTTTAAATATTTATTAAAAATTTATGAGGAAGAATGGGTGGATGATTGGTATTTTGACAAAGAACAAAGAGAAAAGTATTTTGAAAAAGGAAGAAAATCTCTTAAACTGTTCTATAATAATTTCTTAAAAAGAAAACCTTCTATTTTAGTTAAAAACGAAACCCCCTTTTTAGAGAAAAAATTTAATTTGAAAATAGGAGATTATGATTTAATTGGTAAAATAGACAGAGTTGATAAAGTTAAAGGGGGAGTAGAGATTATTGATTACAAAACAGGAAAAGCTAAAGATAAATTAAGAGCTAAGGATAAGAAGCAATTACTTATTTATCAAATTGCTGCCCAGGAAGCCTTCGATTTGAATGTTAAAAAATTAACTTTTTACTTTTTAGATAAAGGTAAAAGACTTTCTTTCTTGGGTTCTGATGAAAATATCGAAAAAGAAAGAAAGAAAATTGTTTCTGAGATTGAAGAGATTAAAAAGAAAAAATTTGAACCTGATCCTGGCTGGAATTGTAAATATTGTGATTTCCAGGATATTTGTAAATATGCTCAAAAATAATATGAATCTTGTTAATTCTTTAATTAAACAAGGGTGGTTAAAAACAGACAGAATTATTAAAGCTTTTAAAAAAATTAAAAGAGTTGATTTTATGCCTGAAGATTTAAAGAATTCAGCTCAATTAAACAAAGCTTTGCCTATTGGGAAAGGACAGACAATTTCCCAGCCTTTAGTTGTTGCTTTTATGTTGGAACTTTTAAAACCTGAAAAAGGGGATAAGATTCTGGATATTGGTTCAGGTTCTGGTTACACTTCGGCTCTTTTAGGAGAAATTGTTGGCCCTGAAGGAGAAATAATAGCCATTGAATTAATTCCTGAATTAAAAGAGTTTGGAGAAAAAAATACTTCTAAATATAATTTTGTGGAGAAGGGAAGAGTTCGATTTATTTGCGCTGACGGGACTAAAGGTTACAAAGAAAAGGCCCCTTTTGATAAGATTTTAGCTTCGGCTTCGGCTCAAAACAACATTCCTTCTGCTTGGAAGAAACAAGTAAAGACAAAAGGTAGAATAGTGTCTCCTGCTGGTGCTTCAATTTATCTTTTAATTAAGGAAAAGGAAGGAGAATTCAAAACTAAAGAACATCCAGGGTTTGCTTTTGTTCCTTTAAAGGAAAAGTAATTGTTGATAATTTTGGTAATTTATTTTATTATTCGGATAGGTGGTTAAAAATGAATAATTGTCCTGAATGTGGAGGCAACATCTTAAAAAATAATGTCTGCAGTAAATGTGGGTTAGTAATATCTCCCCAAATAGTTAAGGAAGTTTCTTTTAGAAGTAAACACCATGGACCAGGTACTAATATTCTTTTAGCGGGAGGAACAGGGCTTGGTTCTTTTTTGTCTCGAAAAGACCGAGATTGGAGAGGTAATCCAATTCCTCCTTCTCAGAAGGAGAAAATAAAAAGATTAAGAAAATGGCAGAATCGATTTAAGAGTTATCGCTGTCAACGAGAAAGAGCTATTATTTTGCTTTGTCAGTTTTCTTCTTCAATTGGTATTCCTCCTTCAAGAAGAAAAAAGCCGGCAGCAATTATAAGAACTTTTTTTAATTCTGAAAAAAAGTTGACTGGGCATAGCCTTGAATATTTTGTTGCTGCAGTGATATATTTGGCATTCAAAAACAGCGAATGTCCAATACAAATTAAGGAAATTGTTAAGAAGCTGGATTTGCAATTTAAAAGCTTTTTGTCTTATATAAGAATCCTTTATGAAATATTAAGAAAAAAGGGGAAGCTTAAAACCGGGATCAAAACCAATATTGACCCTTGCTCTTTAGTTGCTAGAATTTGTTCTAAGCTTGAACTTACTATTCCCGTGCAGAAAAAAGCTATTGAAATTATTAAGAAATACATGAACTCTCCAATGTTTTTTGGAAAGGATCCGGCTGGGATTGCCGGGGGTGCTATCTACGTAGTTACAAGACATTACAGAACCCAAGAGGAGATTGCGGAAACAGCAGGCGTTTCGGTAGTTACATTAAGAAGTCGATATCAGGAGATGCAGGAGATGTTAAATTTAAAAAAATAAATCAAAGGGGCTTTCTATAAGTCCTTTATTTTTTTATATTGACCTTGTTTTTTGAAAGCTTTATACTAAAAACAAATGAGTAAAAATAAAAAAAGCAAAAAAGATAAAGTAAGAAAGATAAAAGTAAGGGTTGTTGGTATTGGTGGAGGAGGAGGTTCTGTTGCTTCTAAAATTTCTCGTAAAGTAAAAGAAGCTTCTTTTTACGCTGTTGATACTGATGCCAGGGCTTTAAAAAGAGTTTCTAAAAATGTTAAAAAAGTAAGACTTGGGAAAGACATTACCCGCGGTTTAGGAACTGGTATGGATTTTGAAATGGGGGAAAAAATAGCTAAGGAAGAGAAAAGTGAAATTAAGGAAATTTTTAAAGATCAGGATGTTGTTATTCTAATTGGCTGTCTGGGGGGCGGTTTTGCTTCAGGAGCAGCTTCGATTTTAGCTGATGAGTCTAAGAAAATGGGTAATATTACTTACGGAGTTTTTACTTTACCTTTTCAATTTGAAGGAAGGAAAAAAGCAAAAATTGCTAAAAAAAGCTTAAAGAAAATAAAAAAGAATATAGATGCTTTTTCTATTATTCCTAATGATAGAATTTTTAAAATTATAGAAAAATCAGCTCCTTTGAAAGAGGCTTTAGCTGTTATTAATCAACATTTAGCTCAATCAATTCGTGGATTGCTTGAAACTATTTATGGGACAGGAATTATTAATATTGATTTTGCTGACTTAGAAACTGTTTTTTCAGGAAGAGGTAAATTGGCTTATCTGAATTCAATTAGGGTGAAAAAGAAAGATAAAAAAGAGAAAGTTTTTAAAAAAATAATAGGTTCTCCTTTGTATCCTTATACTATTAAAAATGGGAAAGGAGTTTTGTTTAATATATCGGGACAAAGAAATCTTTCTTTAGCTCAAGTTAACAATGTAGCTGAGGCTATTTCAAAGAAAGTCAGTAGAAGTGCTAAGATTATTTTTGGAATTTCTAAATCTAAAAAGAAAACTATTACCAGAGTTAATTTATTAGTTGTTGGTTGCGATGAATCAAATCTTTTAGGAAAGAAGAAGCAAAAGTCTAAGAAAAGGAAAAAAACTAAGAAAAAAGAAAGGGTTCTTGAAGAGATTCCAGAAGAAAAAACTAAAAAGGTTAAGATTGAAAACTTGGGTTTACCTCCCAAAACAGTAAATCTTCTTTCTAAAAATCAGATTAAAACTGTAGCTGGCCTAATTCGAAGAAAAAAAGAGAGTCTTTTAGATATTGATGGAATAGGACCAGGAAGACTGAAAAAGGTTGATGAAGCCTTAGAGTTATTAGGTCTTAATTTAAAGAAAAAAGAACCTGAAAAGAAAAAAGGGGCAGAAAAAACTAAGAAAAAACAAGAAGATAAAGAAAAGCAAAAAAAAGAAAAGAAGAGTAAGAAAAAGAAGAAGAAAAAAGACAAAAAGAAAAAAAAGAAAATCAGAAAAAACGCTCTTCAGGTTAAAGAAGATATTAAAAAAGCAAAAAAGGAGATTATTTCCAAAGAAAATATGTGGGAAAAACCAACTTTTTTGCGTAAAAAATAATTATTTAAAATTTAATTATGATCGAAACCAACGAAAAACTTTTAAAGGGAATTTATAAGCCAAGAAAAAAAGATCAATATTTTAGGAAGTATGATTTTGGCTTTTGTTTTATTATTAGTGGCTCGGAATATTATTCTGATTCGCCGGCTTTATCAGCAATGGCTGCCTTGGAATCAGGAGTAGATAGAGTGCGAGTAATAGCCCCTCGGAGAGCAGCTGATATTGTTGCTTCTTTTTCGCCTGAATTAACGGCTTATCCGTTAGAAGGAAAATGGCTTGCAGAAAGACATTTATCAGTCTTATTATCGATGATTCAGTCAGCTAAATCAGTTTCAAGAGGAAATTTTTCTGTAGTTATCGGAAAAGGGTTAGGAAGAAGCCAGCATAGTCAGGATGTAATTTTGAAAACTATTTCTAAAATTTCTGTTCCTATGGTTCTTGATGGTGATGCTATTCATGCTTTAGCGGAAAAACCTTCTGTCATTCAAGATAAAAAATGTATTATTACTCCTCATTCTTTTGAATTTTTTATTTTAACTGGTAAGAAAGTGTATGGTTTGTCCCAAGAAGAGAAAATTAAAATTGTTAAAGAGGAGGCTAAAAAAATAGGAGTAACTATTATTTTAAAAGGAATGCCTGATATTATTTCTAATGGTGAGGAAGTTGCTTTAAATAATACAGGCTCTCCTTATATGTCAGTGGGAGGAACGGGCGATATTTTAGCTGGAATTTGTGGTAGCTTATTATCTCGTAAAAAACTTGATCCTTTTGTGGTGGCTCAAGCTGCTGCTTTTATTAGTGGAAAAGCAGGTGAATTGGGGGCTGATGAATTGAAAGAAGGCTTGACAGCTATGGATGTTATTAAATTTATTCCTAAAGTTTTACACTAATTATGACTTACGATTTAATTATTATCGGGGGTGGTCCAGCCGGGATAACGGCTGGAATATATGGAGCAAGGCAAGGCTTAAAAACACTTTTAATTACTAAATTTTTTGGAGGGCAGTTAACTAAGAAGGCTGTTTTGATTCATAATTATCCTGGATTTGAAAAAATAGCAGGAATGGATCTGGCAAAGAGACTGGAGGATCATTTAAAAAAGCAAATAATTGATACCAAAAAAGAAGAAGTTTTGAAAGTAACAAAGAATAATTCTTTATTTTCTGTTTTTACTGAAAAGGAAGAGTTTCAAGGAAAAAGTGTTATTCTTGCTTCAGGAGCAAAAGTTAGAGAGCTTGGTGTTCCTGGTGAATCTAAGTTTTTAGGAAAGGGAGTAAGTTATTGTGTTGTCTGTGATGGCTCTCTTTTTTCTGGTAAAAATGTAGCTGTTATAGGAGGAGGGAATACTGGTTTCGAGGCAGCTCAATTTTTAAGTAAGATTGCAAATAAAATTTACATATTAGAATATTCTTCTAAAGTTAAAGCAGATAAAAGGAATCAGGAAATTGTAAAGAAAGATAAGAAAACTGAAATTATTACCAATGCGAACTTGAAGGAAATTCAAGGCAATAAGTTTGTTGAATCTATAGTTTATAAAGATAGAAAAACCAAAGAGGAGAAAACTTTAAAAGTGGATGGAGTTTTTATTCAGGCTGGCTTAGAAACAAACTTACCTTCTTTGGGTGATTTAGTTGATCTTAATTCTAAAAATCAAATTATTTTTGATTTGAAAACCTATCAAACAAAAACTCCCGGTCTATTTGCAGCCGGAGATGTTGGAATTGGGCGATTTAAACAAATTATTATTGCTTGCGGTGAAGGAGCATCAGCAGTTTTATCTGCTTTTAATTATCTTAAAACTCAATGAAGCGAAAAATTGAAAAAGTTCAAGCTAGGAAAATTTCAGATTCAAGAGGTAACCCTACCGTTGAAGTTGTTTTAACTGTTGATTCAAAAGAGTTTAAAGCTTCTGTTCCATCGGGAGCTTCAGTTGGTACTTATGAAGCAGTAGAGTTAAGAGATAATGATGGTGGTGTTTCTAAAGCAATTGAAAACATCTTGGAGATCATTGGTCCTAAAATTGTTGGGCGCAATGTTGTAGCTCAGGCTGAACTGGATCGTTTTATGATTCAATTAGACGGAACTGACAATAAGTCTAATTTGGGAGCCAATACTATATGCCCAGTTTCTTTAGCTATTTGCAGAGCGGGTGCTGCCGTAAAGGAATTAGAATTATTTCAACACATTAAAGAGGTATCTGGATTTTCTATTTCTGTACCAAGAGCTTCTTTTAATATTATTAATGGCGGACAGCATGCCGAAAATGAATTAGATATTCAAGAGTTTATGTTTGTTTCTTTAAAGAATTCTTTTTCTGGTCAATTGAAAGAAGTTAAGGAAACTTATAGTCAATTGAAAAAGATTATTGTTAACAAGCACGGAAAAGATAATTTGAATTTAGGAGACGAGGGGGGTTTTGCTCCTAATATTTCTAAATCTGAGGAAGCTTTAAATTTAATTTTAGAAGCAGCAGAGGATAAGAAGATAAACATTGTTTTAGATGTAGCTGCTTCCGAGTTTTTTAAAAACGGAAAATATACAATAGAAGGGGAGTCGCTCAACAAAAAAGGATTGTTGGATTATTATTCTAAGCTTATTGATGATTATCCTATTTTAGCAATAGAGGATCCTTTTGCGGAAAATGACTGGGCGGGCTTTAAAATGATAACTAAGTCTTTTGGCGATAAGATTTCTATAATTGGTGATGATCTTTTAGTAACAAATTCTCAAAGAATTAAAAAAGCAGAAAAAGAAGGTGCTGTTAATGCGGCTCTTTTAAAAATAAATCAAATAGGAACAGTTACCGAGGCCTTGGAATATGCTAAATTAGCGCGTGATTTTGGCTGGAAAATAATGGTTTCACATCGTTCAGGAGAAACGATGGATGATTTTATAGCTGATTTTTCAGTAGGAATCGGAGCTGATTTTATTAAATCAGGTGCTCCGAGTCAGAAGGAAAGAATGGTTAAGTATAATAGGTTATTGGAAATTGAAAAAGAATTAAAATGAAACCTTTAATTTTAATTATTATGGATGGGTGGGGAGTAAGGAAAGAGAAAAAAGGCAATGCGATTGTTTTAGCTGATACTTCTAATTTTGATAAATTAAAAGAAAACTATTCTTATACTGAACTTTTAACTCATGGCGTTCATGTTGGTTTAGCTAAGGGAATGATGGGAGGATCTGAGGTGGGGCATTTGAATATTGGAGCTGGCCGAACAGTAAAACAAAATGTAATGAGGATTAATGAAATGATAAAGGGCGGCTCTTTTTTTAAAAATGAAAAAATATTAAAGGCTTTTAAAAACGCTAAGGAGAATAAGTCAACTCTTCACTTAATGGGTTTGTTGTCTGATGCAGGCGTTCATTCTCATGAGTCTCATCTTTACGCTTTACTGAAATTAGCTAAAGAAAAAAAGCTGGAGAAAGTTTTAATTCATGTTTTTTCTGATGGGCGGGATACTGGTCCTCGAGAATTGAAAAAGTATCTTAAAAGATTAAACAAGAAAATTAAAGAATATGGAATAGGTAAAATAGCCACTATTACCGGACGTTATTATGTTATGGATCGAGATACTAGATGGGAAAGAACTAGAAGAGCTTATTTAGCCTTAACAAAGGGTAAAGGAAATCAATTTAAAGAACCCATGAAAGCTATTGAGTCTGCCTATAAGAAAGGAGAAACTGATGAATTTATTAAGCCGCTTATTATTGATGGTTTTCAGGGAATAAAAGATAATGATTCGGTTGTAGTTTTTAACCATAGGGCTGACCGAATGCGACAAATTGTTAAAGCATTTATTGAGGAAGATTTTAATAAGTTTAAAAGAGAAAAAATTGATTTGGTTTTTGTTTGTATGACTCGTTATTATGACGATGTTTCTGCTCCAGTTGTTTTAGAAAAGATAAAAGTTAAAAATGTTTTGGGAGAAGTTTTGAGCAAAAATAATATTTATCAATTACGAATTGCAGAAACTGAAAAGAAACCTCATGTTACTTATTTTTTTAATGGCTTAAGAGAAAAACCTTTTCCTAAAGAAGAAAGATTTTTCGTTCCGAGTCCGAGAATAGCTACTTATGATATGAAGCCAGAAATGTCTGCTTTTGAAGTTACTGAAGAATTAGTTAAGAGAATTAAGAAAGATAGATATAAATTTATTCTTTTAAATTTAGTTAATGGGGATATGGTTGGTCATACAGGAGATTTAGAAGCAGGAATTCTTGCTATTGAGACAGTAGATAAATGTATTGGAAAAATTGTTAAAGAAATCCAGAAGAAGGGAGGGGTTGCTTTAATTACAGCTGATCATGGAAATGCTGAGGAAATGGGTAATAAAGAAGAAATATCAAAAAAACATACTTTAAACTCTGTTCCTTTTGTTATTGTTTCTAAGGAGTGTTATAATCTAAAAAAGGGGAAATTATCTAATATTACTCCTACAATTTTGGAGATAATGGGAATTAAAAAACCCAAAGAAATGACAGCCGAAAGCTTAATAAAATAATATAATTTTTAAAAATATGGCAAAATTTATAATTAACAAGGAGAAATGTATCCGTTGTGGAGCTTGTGCTTCTACTTGTCCTAAAGGTATGGACTGGACGGATGACAATAAACCAAAGATAAAAGATCATGAGGAATTAGAAGAATGTGGCGGAGCGAAAGTTTGTCCTTATGGGGCAATAGAAAAAGAAGAATAATTTTTATAGATTTAGGAATAAAGCATAAGATTGTCTTTTTTCTGAAGAAGGTAACTAAGAGAAGAATTATTGACATTTAAAAAGCAGCTTGCTATATTAAAACCGACTATTGTAGTCGGTTTTTCTTATGATGAAATTTTCTAAAAAATCACAATATGGTCTAGTGGCAATGATTTACTTAGCTGAAGCCTTTAAAGATAAAGGCCGATTTTGCTCTTTAAGAGAAATATCTAATGAAAAAAATATTTCTTTTAGTTATTTAGAAAAAATACTTTTAGCTTTAGAAGAAAATAATTTAATAGAATCTAAAAAAGGTGTTAAGGGTGGATATAGATTAAATAATCATTCTCGAGAAATTAAAGTAGGGGATATTGTTAATGCTTTAGAGAGCACAACAAATATTATTAGCTGTATTAATGGTAAATGTTCTAAAATGAATACTTGTAAAGCGGTTGATGCTTGGAAAAAAATTCAAAAAGTTTTAGATAAAACTTTAAATTCAATTACTTTAAATTCTTTAATAAAAAATGAAAAATAAAATTTATTTAGATTATGCAGCTACAACTCCTACTGATCCTCGAGTTGTTAAAGCAATGATTCCTTATTTTACTAAAAACTTTGCTAACACAGTGTCAATTCATTCTTTTGGACAAAAAGCAAAAGAAGCTTTAGATGAAAGCAGAGAAGTGATTGCTAATTTTCTTGGGGCAAAAACATCAGAAATAATTTTTACCAGTTCTGCGACAGAAAGTAATAATTTTGCCTTAAAAGGAATTGCTTTTGCTAATAAAGATAAAGGAAATCATATTATTATTTCTTCTATTGAGCATGCTTGTGTTTTAAATAGTGCTAAATGGCTTGAAAAACAGGGCTTTGAAATAACAAGATTAAAAGTTGATAAAAATGGTTTAGTTGATTTAAAACAGTTAAAAGATGAGATAAAGAAAGAAACCATTTTAGTTTCTGTGATGCATGCTAATAATGAAATAGGAACTATTCAGCCAATTGAAGAAATTGGAAAGATTTGTAAAAAACAAAATGTCTATTTTCATACTGATGCAGCTCAAAGTTTTGGAAAGGAGGATATTGATGTCCGTAATATTAATGTTGATCTGTTAACAGCTAGTTCTCATAAGATGTATGGCCCAAAAGGAGTAGGACTTTTGTTTGTAAAAGAGGGGACTAAAATAGAACCACTTTTGCATGGAGGAGGGCATGAATTTGGTTTAAGAAGTTCAACTAGTAACCTTCCGGGAATAGTTGGTTTTGCTAAAGCTTGCCAGCTTTGCGAGCAAGAGAGAGTGAAAGAAAATAAGAAAATTAGGAAAATGAGAGATAAGTTAATTAAAGGAGTACTTGATAAAATAGAAGATACTTCTTTAAATGGTCATCCTGAAAAAAGATTAGATAATAATGCTAATATTGCTTTTTCTTATATTGAAGGAGAATCTTTATTAATTCAGTTAGATTCTTTAGGGGTAGCTGTTTCTACTGGTTCAGCTTGTTCTTCAGAGAAGTTACAAGCCAGCCATGTTTTAAAAGCGATTAATTTAAAACCTCATCAGATTCAGGGTTCTATTAGATTTAGTTTTGGAAGATGGTCAGAAGAAAAAGATGTTGATTATGTTTTAAAAATCTTGCCGGAGATAGTCGAAAAATTAAGAAAAATATCACCTTTTAAAAAATGAAGTATAATAAAAAAGTTCTTGATCATTTTAAAAATCCACGCAATGTTGGGAAAATAGAAAATCCCGATGGTGTTGGTAAAGTTGGGAACATAGTTTGCGGAGATGTAATGTGGATTTACATTAAAGTGGAGAAAAAAAATGGGAAAGAAATTATTAAAGATATTAAGTTTCAAACTTTTGGTTGTGTTGCTGCTTTAGCCACTACTAGCATTCTTACTGAGCTAGTCAAAGATAAGAGTTTAGAAGAAGCTTTAAAAATTGAGAAGGGTGATGTCGTTGAATCTTTAGGAGGATTACCAAATATTAAGCTTCATTGTTCGCTTTTAGCAGTTGATGCTTTATCGGAAGCAATTTACGATTATTTATCAAAGAATGAAAGAGAAATACCAGAAAAACTTAAGTTGAAACACAAAGAAGTTCTAAAAGAATTAGAAATTATTAAGGAAAAAAACCAATAATGAAAAAGGTTCTTTGTGCTATATCAGGCGGAGTTGATTCTTCAGTGGTAGCCGATTTTTTAAATAAAAGGAAAGATTTTTGTGTTCAGGGTGCTTTTATGAAGCTTTTTTCTAATGAAAAAAGTGAGGAAATGGAGAAAAAAGCTCGATTAGTAGCCGATAAGATTGATATTCCTTTTTATGTTTTTGATTTTCAAAAAGAATTTAAAAAAGAAATAATTGATTATTTTGTTAAAAGCTACAAAGAGGGGAGAACTCCTAATCCCTGTGTTGTTTGTAACAAAAAAATGAAGTTTGGTCTTTTTTTGGCTAAAGCTCAAGATTTGCAAATGGATTTTATAGCTACAGGTCATTATGCTTTAAAAATGAAAAATGAAAAATATGAGATTTATAGGGGAAAAGATAAAGGGAAAGATCAGTCTTATTTTCTTTGGCAGCTTAATCAGAAACAATTAGAAAAAATATTGTTTCCTATTGGCCAGTACAAAAAGAAAGAAATTAAAAATAAAGCAAAAGAAATAGAACTCGCAGGTCTTGTCAGTCAAGAATCACAAGACATTTGTTTTATTGAAGATGAAGTCCGGTCTTTTTTAAAAGAAAGATTGAAAGAAAATCCGGGCGATATTGTGGATTTAAAAGGAAATGTTTTAGGAGAACATAAGGGGTTATGGTTTTATACTATAGGTCAAAGAAAAGGGATTAAACTTTCCGGTGGGCCTTTTTATGTTTTAAAAAAAGATGGAGAAAAGAATCAGTTAATTGTTACCAAAAACAAGAAGAAATTAATTAAAAAAGAGATTAAACTTAGGGACGTTAATTGGATTTCCGGAAAAGAACCTTCTTTACCCTTAGATATTAAAACCCAAATTAGGTATGGAGGAAAAGCTTTTGATTCAGTTCTTTTAAAAGAACAAAATAATTATTTAATAAAATCTGAAATTGGCTCTAAATCAATTTCTCCTGGCCAGTCGGCAGTTTTTTACAAAGGGGAAAAGGTTTTAGGGGGAGGAATTATCTGTTAAAATTTACTTATGAAATATATTATTTGTCATTATCATGAAATCGCTTTAAAGGGAGGTAATAGGAGCTTTTTTGAAAAAAAGCTTGTTCAAAATATTAAAAAGTTTTTACCAAAAGAAACTTTTGATTTTGTTAAAAGAATTTCAGGGAGAATTCTTATAAAATTAAATGAAAGGGGGGTTAAGAAAAAGAAAGAATTAGAGAGTATTTTGAAAAATATTTTTGGAATTGTTCATTTCTCTTTTGCTGATAGCTGTAAGCAGGAGTTAAAAGAAATAAAAGAAAAAAGTTTAGATCTTTTAAAAGATAAAAAGTTTAAAACCTTTAGAATATCAACAAAAAGATCAAATAAGGAATTCGAATTAACTTCTCCCGAAGTAAGTAAAGAAGTAGGAGCTTTTATCGTTAGTAAAATGAATAAGGGTGTTGATTTAGAGAATTTTGATAAAAATGTTTTTATTGAAATTGTTCAAGACTACGCCTTTGTTTACTTGAAAAAAATAAAAGGAAGAGGGGGGTTGCCAGTTGGGGTAAGTAGTAACGGATTAGTTTTACTTTCAGGAGGTATTGATTCTCCTGTAGCTGCTTTTGCAGCTATGAAAAGAGGAATAGAAACTTCTTTAATCCATTTTCATTCTTTACCTTATACTAAAAAAGAAGCAATAAAGAAGGTTGAAAGATTGGCCCAGTCTTTAACGAAATTTCAATTTGATTTAAAACTATATTTGTGCCCTTTTGCTGATATTCAGCAGGAGATTCTTTTAAATTGTCCAGCGGAATTTAGAGTTATTTTATATAGAAGAATGATGACTAGAATTGCAGAAAAGATAGCTCAAAAACAAAAGATTCAAACCCTAATAACAGGAGAAAGTGTTGGTCAGGTAGCTTCTCAGACATTAGAAAATATTAATGCTATTCAATCAGCAGTGGATATTTTAATTTTGAGACCTTTAATTGGCCGTGATAAAAGAGAGATTATAGAAATTGCTAAAGATATAAAAACTTTTAATATTTCTATTCTTCCTTATAAAGACTGTTGTTCTCGATTTGTACCAAAACATCCAGCTACAAAAGCTCGATTAAAAGATGTGAAAAGAGCAGAAAAGGATTTAGAAATTAATCAGCGTGTTCAGCAAGCTGTCGAAAAAATAAAAATATTAGAATTTAAATTTAAAGAGAAATGAAAAAGCAGGTTTTATGGATTTTTTGATTTATTTATTGTTAATTTTTGAAACAAATATGTTATAATTTATCTAGAATTTATTTATTTTATTAATATAATTTAAGCAAAAATATGAATTTAGAAAATAAAGTAGCGATTATTACAGGAGCAAGAAGGGGAATGGGAAGAACCCATGCCTTAACTCTTGCTCAAGCAGGAGCAAAAGTTGTTGTTTCTGATTTGTCAGCTGAAGACTGCGCTGAAGTGATTGATGAGATAGAAAAGAAGGGCGGTGAAGCTTTAGCTGTTAAATGTGATATTTCTAAAAAGGAAGAAGTAGACGCTATGGTTGATAAAACTGTTGAAAAATTTGGTAAAGTGGATATTTTAGTGAATAACGCTGGTATTGCTCACTTCAAACCTTTTTTAGAATTAACTGAAGATGATTGGGATAAAACGATCGATGTTAATTTAAAGGGTTATTTCTTGTGTTCCCAGGCTTGTGCTAAAGAAATGGCTAAACAAAAATCAGGAGTGATTATTAATATTTCTTCTATTGCTATGGGGCAAGTAGGAGCGGGCTTTTCTACTCTTGCTCATTATTGTGCTTCTAAAGGTGGAATTTCTGCTATGGCTGAGGCCTTAGCTGTGGAGCTTGCACCTTATAATATTAGGGTAAATACTATTGCTCCGGGAGTAATTGATACACCTATGGTTAAAGATGTTAAAGAAGATCCAGATTCTATGAAGGGATTTTTAAACAGAATTCCAATGAATAGATTGGGAAAACCTCAGGAAATTTCTAATACTGTTTTGTTTTTAGCTTCTGATAAATCTTCCTACATTAACGGAGAAATTATTGTGGTTGATGGTGGTTATTTAGCAACTTAATAATATGAAAAAAATTAACAAAAAAACAACCTTAGAAAAGATTCTTAAAATTTCTGACTCAAGAAAAGTATTAGAAAAGTACAAAGTTCCTTGTTTGTCTTGTCCTTTTGCTAAATTAGAAATGGGAGAGTTAACAATAGGGGAAATTTGTAAAAGCTATGGAATCAATGAGAAGAAACTAATTGAGGATTTAAATCAACTTCTCAAGAAGTAATATTTATGATAAATTAAGTTATATGAATAAAAAGATAAAAACAATTCTATCATTTGTTGTCCTTGTCTTGGTTTTAGGGAGTGGTTTTTGGTATTTTCAATATCGTCAGAAACCTTCTCAAGAAGTAGCCCAAAAGACTATTGATTATTTGAATAACCAATTATTGCCAGAAGAATTAACAGCCTCCTTAATTGATGTTAAGGAAAAAGAAAATGTTATTGAAATTAGATTCAATGTTGGTCAAAGTGAATATACTTCTTATGTTACTAAGAACGGTGAATTATTTTTTATTGAAGGTATTGAATTAAATGAAGAGATTAATATTCAAAACAGCCAGTCAGATAGCACAGAAGAAATTCCAAAAAAAGAAAAACCGGATGTAGAATTATTTGTTATGAGTTATTGTCCTTTTGGCAACCAAGCAGAAGATACAATGGAACCTGTTTATGATTTGTTAAGCGATGATATTAATTTTGATGTTCATTATATTGTTAGTGTACAAGAAGATAAGATTCAATCTCTTCATGGCCAGGAAGAAGTAGATCAAAATATGAGGGAAGTTTGTGTAAAAAATAAATATGGAATGGATAGTTTTTGGGATTTTATTACTTATGTAAATGAAAATTGTGGTTCAGGCGGAGTTTGTTGGAAAGAAGCTGCTGATGAAATTGGTGTTAATTCTCAGGAAATCCAGTCTTGTGTTAATGAGAATGGATTAGAATACATGAAAGAAAATGCTCAAATTAGTAAGGAGGCAGGAGCTACTGGAAGTCCAACGTTGATATTAAATGGGATAAAAATGGATACTAGTGATCCTATTAATTATGAATATGATGCAGCTATTTATGAATACGGAAACCCAGAAGCTTATAAACAGGCAATTTGTTCAGTTTTCACTGAAGAAGCTAAACCGGAAAGTTGTTCTCAGGTTCTTCCTGTTCTTGATTCTTCCTCTAGTTCTGGCGGAAGTTGTTAATAAGATTATTAGTTAATTTTTTAAAAAAATGACAGATAAAAAAGAAAAAACAAAAATTAAAGTTTATAGTACACCGGCTTGCCCTTTTTGTGTGAATCTTAAGAAGTATTTAAAAGATCATGACCTTGATTTTGAAGTAATCAATGTTGCTGAAGATAAAAAGGCGGCCAAGGAAATGATTGAAAAATCAGGTCAAATGGGAGTTCCTGTTTTAGAAGCAAATGGAAAAATAGTAGTTGGATTTGATAAAAAGAAAATTAATAAAATACTTAATATTGAATAACGTGGTTAAAGTTGCAATTAATGGTTTTGGAAGAATTGGAAGAGGAACTTTTCGTTTTCTTTTAGAAAATGAAAAGGTTAAAGTTGTTGCCATTAATGATTTAACTGATCCAAAAACATTAGCTCATCTTTTAAAGTATGATTCTGTTCTTGGTACTTATGAAAAAGAAGTTAGTTTTGATAAAGAAAATCTAATTGTTGATGGTAAAAAATTTAAAGTTTTAAAAGAGAGGGATCCCGAAAAATTGCCTTGGAAAAAATTAGATGTTGATGTTGTTTTAGAATGTACAGGATTTTTTAGAGAATATGAAGATGCTAAGAAACATTTAAAGTCTGGGGCTAAAAAGGTGATTATTTCTGCAACCAGTAAAGATCCCGAAAAAGTTCCTTCGATTGTTTTAGGAGTAAATCATTTTGATTTGGACGTTGCGAATATTGATGTTTTTGATATGGCTTCTTGTACAACTAATTGTTTGGCCCCCATTGTTAAGATTCTTAATGATGAAGTTGGAATTGAAAACGGATTAATGACTACTGTTCATTCTTATACTACTTCCCAAAATATTTTAGATGGTCCCCATAAGGACTTGAGAAGAGCCAGAGCGGCAGCGGTTAATTGTGTTCCTACTACTACTGGGGCAGCAAAGGCAATTGGTTATGTTATTCCTGAACTACAAGGAAAATTAGACGGGATGGCTTTGAGGATTCCAACTCCTCTTGTCTCAATTGTTGATTTTGTTTGTCGAATAAAAGAAAAAAGTACTAGGGAAAAAATTAATGATATTTTTAAAAAAGAATCTCAGAAAGAAAATTGGAAAGATATTTTAAAAGTTGAGGAAAAGCCTTTAGTTTCCTCTGACTATATTGGGAACTCTTATTCCTCTGTTATTGATCTTCGTTCAACGAAAGTCATTGATGACTTAGTTAAAGTTGTTGCTTGGTATGACAATGAATCTGGTTATGCAAATAGGTTATCAGATTTTAGTCAATATATTGGTGAACAGCTTTAAGTATTTGGGTTGCTATTTTAATTAAAAAATAAAGCCATCTTTTTTGGCGGTTTTTTAAAATAATATGACTAGATTAAGTTTTCAAAAATCAAAAGAAATTCTTTCTAAATACGGAGTCTCTTTTTGTAAAGAAAAGCTTGTTCAGACAAAAGAAGAAGCTGTTGAGTTTGCTGAGAAAATTGGTTATCCGGTTGTGGTAAAAATCTTTTCACCTGAAATTTTACATATTACTGATATTGGAGGGATAAGACACGATATCGAGGACAGAGAAGAGCTTGAAAATGCTTGTTCAGATTTAAGAAAATTAACTCAGAAAAAGGTTGATAAGAAAATTGAAGGATTTTTAATACAAGAAGAGATAAGAGGAGCTGAATTAGTAGTAGGAATGAAAAGAAGCAAGGAGTTTGGTCCAGTTATAATGTTTGGTTTAGGGGGTGTTTTGGTGGAAGTCATTAAAGATATTTCTTTTAGAGTTGCTCCTTTTTCTGAAAAAGAAGCCAGAAAAATGATTAAAGAAATTAAAGGTTATAAACTTTTAAAAAAGTTCAGAGGATATCCAGCTGTTGATTTAAATAAATTAATTGATCTTTTAATGGCTGTTTCGAGACTTTCTCTTGAAAATGATAATATTAAAGAGATAGATCTTAATCCAGTTATTGCTAATGATAAAGAAGCTTTAGTAGTTGACACTTCTATTTTATATGAAGAATCTTGATAAAATTTTTAATCCGAAAACAATTGCTTTAATTGGGGCTACAGATAGGCCTGGTTCTGTTGGTTTAAGTCTTTGTCAAAATTTATTAGAAGAAAAAGAAAAAAGAAAGATTTTCTTTGTTAATCCCTTTCGTAAAGAAGTTTTAGGTAAAAAAACTTATGATTCTATCAAATCAATAAAAGAAGAAGTTGATTTAGCCGTAGTAGCGGTTCCGGCCGGAGTTGTTTTAAAAGTTATAAAAGAAATAAAAGAGAAAAAAGTAGGCGGGGTTATTATTATTTCTTCTGGTTTTGCGGAAATTGGCTCAGAAGGCAAGGAACTACAAGAAAAAATAGTTAAAGTTTTAAAGGAGGCAGAAATTCCTTTGTTAGGCCCTAATTGTTTAGGAGTTTTGAGACCTGGTTCAAAATTAAATGCTTCTTTTGCTTTTACAGCTGCTCCGCAAGGAGAAATAGCTTTTATTTCTCAGTCAGGTGCGTTGGTTGGTTCAATTATTGATAAGGCTTTAATAGAGAGGTATGGTTTTTCAACAATTGTTTCCTATGGTAATGAAGCCGGAATAACTTTATGTGATATTCTAGAGTGGCTAAAAGACGATGAGGAGACTAAAGTCATTGGTGTTTATCTGGAAGCCGTTAAAGACGGGAGAAGGTTTATGAGGGTGGCTAAGAAGGTGAGAAAGAAGAAGCCTATTGTTGTGTTGAAATCAGGAAAAACTAAAGTTGGTCAGGAGACAGCTATGAGTCATACAGCTTCTTTATCTAGTTCTCATAAAATTTATTCCGCGGCCTTTAAGCAGGCTGGTGTTTTAGAAGTTGAAAATATTAGAAATTTATTTAATAGTTTAAAAGCTCTTGCTTGGCAGTCTCGATGTGAAAACGAGATTGCTATTGTTAGTAATAGTGGTGGCTGCGGAGTTTTATTAGCTGACGCTTGTGAAAAATTTGGTCTTAAATTAGCTAAAATAGATAAAAAGATTTTTAAAAAAGTAAATAATTTAGAAAAAATAAAAAGAAAAATTGAACCTACGAACCCAGTAGATATTTTTGGTGCAGCTTTAGCTTATGATTACAAAGTTGTTATTAACAATCTTTTATCTCAGGATAATATTAAAGGGTTAATTGTTGCTCAAACGCTTCAAGCAATGACTATGTGCGAAGAGAATGCAAGAGTAATAGTAGAGGCTCAAAAAAAGTGGCCTAATAAGCCAATTATTACTTTATTTATGGGGGGTAAAAATATTAAATCTGGAATTAAAATTTTAGAAAAAAACAAGATTCCAAATTATTTTGATCCAGAAGAGGCGGTTTCAGTTATGAAGCATATTACTAAATAATAAATTTATATCATGAAAAAATCTGAAAAGTTATTGTTAAAATTTAAAGAAACTTCTTCAAAAGACGTTGCTTTAGTTGGAGGGAAAAATGCTTCTTTAGGAGAAATGTTTAATAAGTTAACTAAGAAAGGAGTTAAAATTCCGGATGGTTTTTCTTTAACCTCTCGTTCTTATTGGTATTATTTAGAAGAAAACGGAATAGATAAAAAATTAAAAAAGATATTTAAAGATTTTGATCCTAAAAGCGTAAAAAGTATAAAACAAACAGGTAAAAGGGCTAGACAGGCTGTTCTTCAAGGAGAACTTCCAGAAGATCTTAAAGAAAAAATAGCTCAACATTACAAAGATTTATCTGAAACTTATGGCGAGAAGAATGTTGATGTCGCGGTTAGGTCTTCGGCAACAGCCGAAGATTCAAAAGAAGCTTCTTTCGCTGGTCAAATGGAAACCTTTTTAAATGTACGGGGAGAAAAAGAATTATTTAAAGCAGTTAAAAAATGTATGAGTTCTTTCTTTACTGATAGATCTCTTTCTTATAGGGAGGAAAAAGGCTATGGTCATTTAGATATTGCTTTATCAGTTGGAGTTCAGAAAATGGTGAGGTCTGATTTAGGTTCTGCGGGAATAATGTTTTCAATAGACACGGAAACTGGTTTTGAAAATGTTGTTATTATCAATTCCGTTTATGGAGTAGGAGAATTAATTGTTAAAGGTAAAATTACCCCAGATGAATTTTATGTTTTTAAGCCTACTCTTAAAGAGGGCTATAAATCCATTATTAGTAAGAAATTAGGAAGAAAATCTGAAAAATATGTTTATAAGAAGAAAGGTGGCTTAAAATCTAAATCTGTTTCCAAAGCAAACCAATCAAAGTTTTCTTTAACTGATGAAGAAATTTTAACTTTGGCAAAATGGGCTTGTACGATTGAAGATCATTATGATTATCCTCAAGATATTGAGTGGGCTAAAGACGGGAAGTTAGATGAATTATTTATTGTTCAATCTCGTCCTGAAACGGTTCATTCTGTTAAGAAAAAAAATGTCTACCGAGAACATACTATTAAAACAAAAAAAGAACCAATTTTAAGAGGTATAGCTATTGGAGAGAATGTTGGTTATGGGAAAGTTAGAATTGTTTCTGATGCTTCTGAGATGGATAAATTTAAAGAAGGGGAAGTTTTAGTTACTCAAATGACTGATCCAGACTGGCTTCCTATAATGAGAATGGCTTCAGCTATTGTTACTGATGAGGGAGGAAAAACTGCTCATGCTGCTATTGTAAGTCGAGAATTAGGTATTCCTTGTATTGTTGGTACCCAGACAGGAACCAAAACTTTAAAAGACGGACAAAAAGTAACAATTGATTGTACACAAGGAAGAATTTTTGAAGGCAAAGTATCTTATAAAACTAAAGAATACAAGCTTGATGACAAGAAAGATCTACTTACTAAGATAGTTTTAAATTTGGGTGCTCCTGAAATTGCTTTTCAGTCTTCTTTTTTACCTGTTGATGGAGTAGGTTTAGCTAGACAGGAATTTATTATTGCTGAAAAAATTAGGATTCATCCTCTAGCTCTTTATCATTACGATAAAATTAAAGACAAGAAAGTAAAAAATAAAATAGATGAGTTAACAATTGGCTATAAAGATAAAAAGAAATACTTTATTGATAAATTAAGATCAGGGATTTCGATTATTGCTTCAGCTTTTTATCCTGACGATGTAATTATTAGATTATCTGATTTTAAAACAAATGAATATTCTTCTTTAATTGGCGGAAGCTCTTATGAACCTGAAGAATCAAATCCAATGTTAGGATGGCGAGGAGCTTCAAGATTTTACGATGATAAATTTAAGCCGGCTTTTAAAATGGAATGCCAGGCTATTAAGGAGGCCCGGGAAAAGTTTGGTTTGAAGAATATTTGGATTATGATTCCTTTTTGTAGAACTGTAGAGGAAGCTAAAAAAGTTTTAGCTTTGATGAAAAAATATGGATTAGAAAAAGGTAAAGACGGGTTAAAAGTTATTGTTATGTGTGAAATTCCTTCTAATGTAATTTTAGCTAAGGAATTTTTAAAACATTTTGATGGAATGAGTATTGGTTCTAATGATTTAACTCAATTAACTTTAGGAATAGATAGAGATAGTGCTGATATAGCTCATATTGGTGACGAGAGAAACGAAGCTGTTAAGAGAATGATTTCAAAGACTATTAAAGAGTGCAGAAAGCAAAATAAGTATGTTGGTATTTGTGGAGAAGCTCCAAGTTACTATCCTGAGTTTGCCCAATTTTTGTTAAATGAAAAGATAACGGCGATATCTCTGAATCCAGGATCAGTATTAAAAACAATAATTAAACTTAATCAAAAAAATGTTTGATGTAATTACATTTGGTTCGGCTACTTTAGATGTTTTTGTTCCTTATGACCAAAGGATAGATCTTATTAAAAAAGGTGAAAGAAAAAGCCCTTTTCTTCCTTTGGGAAAAAAGCTGGAAGGAATGAAAATTGAATTTTATTCAGGTGGGGGAGGAGTTAATGGCGCAGCTACTTTTGCTGCTCAGGGTTTAAAGGTTGCTTATTGCGGGATGATCGGAAAAGATTACGCTGGTGAATTTATTTTAGATGATTTAAAGAAAAGTAATATTAATAATCGTTTTGTTTTTAAGACTAGTGAAAAAACTTCAAATTGTTCAGTTATTTTTACCGGAGAAGAAGGGAAGGTAATTTTACCTTACAGAGGGGCCTCAGGATGTTTACATGTTCAGGATATTCCTTTGGATAAGATGCAAGCAAAATGGTTTTATTTAGGACCTTTATCGGGAAAATTGAGAAGTAGTTTTTATAGGATTATTGAATATGCTAAGGATAACGATATTAAAATTTTTCTTAATCCAAGCAAGTATCAATTAAAAGCTCAAATTATTAAAAAAGCGATTAAAAGGGCGGATGTTTTAATGTTAAACCAGGAAGAAGCTTCTTTGTTGACTAGGGTTCCATTTAAGAAAGATAAATTAATTTTTAAAAAATTAGATCAGTGGGCTAAAGGTATTTGTATTATGACCAAAGGAAAAGAAGGCTCAGTTGCTTCTGATGGGGAGTATTTATATAAAGCTCCAATTTTAAAAAGAAAAACTGTAGATGAAACGGGGACTGGTGATTCTTTTGGTTCAGGCTTTGTTGCTAATTACATGAAAACTTCTAATATTGTTACAGCTCTTCAATTTGCAACTGCTAATGCGGCTGCTAATTTAGAGAAAACAGGAGCAAAAGAAGGGGTCTTAAAAGAGGGAGAAAATTGGGATAAAGTTAAAGTTAAAAAGGAAAAAGTTGATTTCTAAGCTTGACCCTCTTTAATTATTTGTTAATATTGAAAGACAATTAAGTTTATTTTTTAAATTATTAAAATGCTTACTTTAAAAGCACAAAAAAGATCAAAGAAGAAATTAAGAGATTTAAGAAGGGATAAGTTAATCCCTGCTATTTTGTATGGACCAGAAATTGATAACCAGGAATTAGAAGTTGATTTAATTGAATTTGAAAAATTACATGGAAAAGCAGGAGATTCTTCTTTAATTTCTTTGGAAGTTGCCAAAGATGAATTTTTAGTTTTAATTAGGAATACTCAGTTTGCTCCTATTAGTGGTAATCCTATTCATATTGATTTTTATCAACCTCCTCTTAAGGAGGAAGTTGAAGTTGAAGTTTCAGTTGTTTTCGAAGGAGAATCTGCAGCTGTTAAAAACTTAGGAGGAACTTTGGTTAAGAATCTTTCTGAACTTCCTGTTAAGGCTCTTCCTCGAGACTTACCTAAAGAAATTAAAGTTAATATTGGTTCTTTAGAAACTTTTGATGATAAGATTGTAATTAGTGATTTGGATACTTCTAATAAATTCAGGATAATAAAAGATCCTGAGGATGTTGTTGCTTCGGTTAGTCGTCCTGAGGAGATTGAAGAAGAGGAAGAAATTGAGCTTGGTGAAATGGGAGAAATGGGTGAAATGGAAGAAGAAATGGAAGGTATAGAATTAGGCGAAGATGTTAAAATGGAAGAAGGAGAGGAAATTAAAAAATCTGATGAAAAGGCAGAAAAAGCTAAGAAAGGAAAGAAAAAGGGAAAAGCAAAATAATTTCTTTTTAAAATGTTGAAATTAAAAACAATTAAGAATTTTTTCTTGATTCCTTTGGTTTTGTTAATATTTTTTCTTTCTTTTTCTAAAGTTAAAGGTGAGAATTTAGAAAAGATTTGTGATATTGATTACATTGATAGTCAATATGAAAGTCTTTCTCGAACCGAGTACCAGTCCTTATTAGAAAAATGTCAGAATTATTACCAAGAAAAGAGTTCTGAAATAGATGAAAATATTGAAGAAACCAAACAGAAAGAGCAAAGCTATAATAATCAGATTTATATTTTAAATAGTAAAATAGAACGTCTTAAGAATGAAATTTATCAAGACAATTTACGGGTTCAGGATTTAAGCATTCAAGTTGAAGATACTGCTTCTTCAATTGAAACAACTTCTAAGGAAATTAATAATATTGAAAATAGTTTAGCCCAAGTTTTAAGGGTTATTTACGAAGCGGATCAAAAATCTTTACTGGAAGTATTTTTATCAGAAGATAAAATTTCTGATTTTTTTGGTGATTTAGTTTCTTTGGAAGTATTAAGTTCGAAAAATAAAGAACTTTTAGAGAGGATTAAGAACTTAAAGGCTTATTTAAATAATCAAAAAGAATCTTTAAATGAGGAAAAGGTAGATTTGGAAAAAGCCGTTAAAATGCAAGAGTTCCAAAAAGAACAAAGTAATGAATTAAAAAGCCAACAAGAATATTTGCTATCTTTAACTGAAGCTGAATACGAACAATATCTTAGAGAAAAACAGGAAGTAGAAGAAAAAACAGCCAAGATTAGAGCTCGAATTTTTAGCTTGATGGGCATAGCAGAAGCTCCTACTTTTGGCGAAGCTATTGATATTGCTAATTTAGTTACCAGTCAGATTGATGTTCGTTCTGCCTTCCTATTAGCTATTATTAGTCAGGAATCAGCTATGGGTAGAAATGTTGGTCAGTGTTTTGTTACTGACAAGGAAACGGGAGGAGGAACTTACAGAAGTGGAGATCCAGTTGATAGGATTATACGTTCTTCGGTTCGGACATATCAGGAAAAAAGCGATTTAGATATTTTCTTAGAAATGACTGGTGACGATTTTTCTAAAACACCTGTTTCGTGCTGGATTCCTCAATGTGCTGTGAGTTGGAATAATAAACTTTATTTTTCTGGAGCCACAGTTCATTCTGATGGAAGTATTTCTTGCGATAAATCTGGTTATTATCCTTTCGGTTTTGGGGGAGCAATGGGACCTGCCCAGTTTATTCCAAATACTTGGGTTTTATATAAAGAAAGGGTTAAGTCTTATACAGGTAAATCTATTGCAAGCCCTTGGGATATTGTAGATTCTTTTACCGCTTCTGCTTTATTGTTGTCTGATAGTGGAGCTACATCTCAGGGCTATTGGGATGAATACTGGGCTGCTTATGATTATTATGGTGGCTCTCATAACTACTCTAAACAAGTAATGACTCGTGCTTCCTGTATCCAGGACTTTATAGATAAAGGAGCAATGTCTTATGAATGTCAGCAATTAATTTTTTAAAATAAAAAAGCAGGATTTTCTCCTGCTTTTTAATTTAGAGTGAATTTTATAATTTCTTTGAAACTGTTTTGATTATTTTATCTATTTCGCCATCCATAGCGTCGTCTATATTATGCCAGTCTTCCTGTATTCGATGATCAGTTATTCTGTTTTGAGGAAAGTTATAAGTTCTTATCTTTTCTGCTCTTCCTCCTTGCCCTATTTGAGATCTTCTTTTTCTTTTCATCTTTTTCATTTTCTTTTCTCTTTGTTTTTGAAAAAGTTTTGCTTTTAAAATAGACATAGCATTTATCTTGTTTTGAAGCTGATTTCTTTCTGTCTGCGAAGAAACACTTATTCCTGATGGTAAATGAGTAATTCTGACAGCTGACTCTGTTTTATTAACATATTGTCCTCCAGCTCCGGAAGCTCTAAAAGTATCTACTTGTAAATCACTAGATTTAATTTTTATTTTTTGAGCCTTAGTTGGTCTGAGTAAAACAGCTACTGAAACAGTAGAAGTATGAATTCTTCCTGATTTTTCTGTTTCAGGAACTCTTTGAACTCGATGAACTCCGGCCTCATTTTTTAATTTAGAATAAGCTCCTTTTCCTCTAATTTCAAAAGTAACTTGTTTGAACCCTCCAATACTAGTTGGGCGAGAATCTAATATTTTAGCTTGCCATTTTTGGTTTTTAGCATATTTTACATACATTCTAAATAAGTCTTTAGCAAAAAGACTTGCTTCGTCTCCTCCTGCTCCTGCTCTTATTTCAAAAATGACTCCTTGTTTACGAGCCATTTTTCTTTTTATCTTTATTTTTCTTTTCCTGACTTTCTTCTTTCTTTTTCATTGAACCCTTCTTGTCTTTCTTTCTTTTCTTGTTTGTTTTTTCTTTTATTCTTTTTTGTTTTTCTAGTTTAGCTTTAAATTTCTGAACTCTGCCTACCTTGTCAAGATTTCTTTTTCCGCCAGTGTAAAAAGGATGACATTGAGAACAAGCTTCTGTTTTAATTAACTCTTGAGTTGCTCCAATGTGAAAAGTGTTTCCACAGGTACATTTTACTGTAGCATTAGGATAATATTTTGGATGAATATCTTTTTTCATATTGCCTATGTTAACAAATCGTTTGAAAAAATCAACATATTTTCAAGAATAAACTTGCAAAAAAACACTGTTTTGTTATATTTAAATCCATAAAGATGATTAAAAAGAAAAACAAATATAGTCTTGATATTAAGGAGATGGCTAAGGCTGGTTTACACTTTGGCCACAAAAAGGGAAGTATTCATCCAAACATGAAGCCTTTTTTATACGGGGTAAGGAACTCCATGTATTTAATTGATTTAGAGAAAACAAAAGAAAAACTTGAAGAGGCTTTAGATTTTGTTAGTGAATTAATTTCTCAAGGTAAAAAATTATTAGTGGTTGGAACTAAAATTCAGGCTCAGGAATTAACAGAAGAATTTGCTAAGGAATGTGATCTTCCTTATGTCAAAGAAAGATGGATTGGTGGAACTTTTACTAATTTTAAAGTAATTAAGAAAAGGATTAATCATTTTAAAAAATTAGAAGAAAAGAAAGAGGAGGGAATTTTTGAAAATCGTACTAAGAAAGAGATAAGTGATATTAAAAAAGAATTAAAAGGTTTCGAAAGAAGATTCGGCGGTATTAAAGATTTAGAAAAGACTCCGGACGCTGTTTTTGTTTTAAGTATGAAGAAAAACGATATTACTGTTGAAGAGTCAAGAGATAAAGGAGTTACTGTGATCGGTGTTTCTGATGCTGACTTCGATCCTGAATTAGCTGATTATCCTATTCCAGCCAATGATGATTCTAGAACTGCGGTAAAATATTTATTAGATAAATTTAAGGAGGTTATTCTAAAAGCAAAAAAGAAAGCTCCGAAAATTAAAAATAAAGAAAAATAATAGTATGGTTTCTATAAAAGATGTTAAAGAGCTTCGTAATAGAACTGGTGTTTCTCTTGGAGAATGTAAGAAAGCTTTAAAAGAATCGGGAGGTGATATTGAGAAAGCAGAAAAAGCTTTAGAAGAGCTTGGTAAAAAAGTTGTTCAAAAGAGAATGGACAAAGAAGCTGAAGCGGGAATTGTTGATTCTTACATTCACAATAATGGGAAAGTAGGTGTTTTACTTCAATTAAATTGTGAAACAGATTTTGTTGCTCGTTCTGATGAATTTGAAAAGTTAGCTCATGAATTGTGTTTACAAATTGGTTTTGGTTCGGCAGATGACGTGCCTCTTTTAGAAAGGAAGTGGATAAAAGATCAAAACAAAACAATTAAAGAGTTAATTGAAGAAAAGATGGGAAAGTTAGGAGAAAAAATTATTATTAAAAGATTTACTAGATATGAGTTATAATTTAGATTTAATTGCTCAATTTAGTTTGCTTTTTAGTTTTGTTGGTTTAGTCCAGATGGCGTTAAGTAAAATGTCAATTTTGTCTGGATTACCAGAAACTACTCAGACAAAAGAAGAAAATAAATTTTTTGTGGAAATTAAAAGAAAGGTTGTAGATGAGAATCCCTTGAAGGAAGTAAATTATGATAGATTGTTAAGCAAAATTTTAAAAGGGATAAGACTTTTCTTTTTAAAAGCAGATAATAAGCTTTTTGGCTGGACTCGCAAATTAAAAGAAAATAGTCAAAAAAAGAAAATAGAAGAAGAGGGGGACTATTGGGATAAAGTTAAGAAAAACACAAGATAATTTTGGCCAGGATAGCTCAGCGGCAGAGCAACGGTTTTGTAAACCGTAGGTCGTGGGTTCGATACCCTCTCCTGGCTCTGTTTAGAGCAGGTATTTTTTACCTGTTCTTTTTTATTTGACATTCTTATTTTTAAAATATAAAATAGCAAATGCGAAGTACACTAAAATTAAATAATTTTGTTCTAGTATTAGTTCCTTAGAGTTGTCTCGTACAATTTTATTCTGAGGATTTGATCCTGGTCCAGGATGAACGCTGGCGGCGTGGATAAGG
>CAYSZX010000004.1:0-35667 GCA_964435835.1 uncultured Candidatus Saccharibacteria bacterium
ACCCGTTAAAAACCAAAGAGCAGGAAGTAAAACGTCCTGCCCTAAAGTGAGAAAGAGAGTAACTTCCAAGGAATTGGCACAAGTCCAGATCCACTTTCATGAAGAATTCCTTATGTCTCCTCCATCAAAGTCACTCCATGCTTCACGAGAAATATCTCGTGCTCTCTCTATACTTATTATTATAAACCAATCTAAACTTTTTGTCAAAGGGATTAAAGTTTAATCTCTTTGTGCTATTATATAGATGTTTTGACGATCTCCATCAGTACTTTTAGCTACACCATCTTCAATTACCTTAAATCCCGCTTCTTTGACTAAACTTCTTAGTTCTCTCTTTGAAAAAAAATGATAATATCTTTTTGTTTTATTTCCCCAAGGAATAAAAGCATCCCGATAGTCTAGTTTTGTTTTTCCCAATAAACTTAAAAAAGCATTCTTGATCACTGCAAAAATATGTTCAGCTTTGTAAAGATTCCAAACAGTTAAAACTATTAAACCTTTCGGCCTTAAAACTCTCTTAGCCTCTTTTAAAAATTTTAATCTTAATTTTTTTGAAGGAATTTGATGTAAAACAGCAATACTATAAACTTTATCAAAAAATTTATCAGAAAAAGAAAGATTCAAAGCATTATCAACTCTAAAATTCTGATCAGGGTTTTTTTCACGAGCAATCTTAATTAATTTCGCTGAATAATCGACACCATAGTAATCAACTGCTTTTTCTTTAAAATATAAAATATTCCTTCCGTTGCCACAGCCTAGATCTAAAACCCTATCCCCCATAAAGAGATAATCACTAAATAAGAACCTGATTTCGTACCAAGGCCTGTCTCTTGTTCTAGAAAAATCCTTAGCAATTAAGTTATAATTACGTTTAGTCTTTTCTAATAAATATTTTGCGTATTCTTCATTCATGAAACATCAAAAATCTATAATTAAAGATTTAATAAAAAGTGAAGTTAAAACTTCAAGCGACTTAGATTCCTTTAAAAGAAAAATCGCTAAAAAATATAAAATTGATTTTCCTACCAATGTTGAATTGTTAAAATCTTATCATAAGCTATTAAAAAACAAAAGCTGCAAAAAATCAAGAAGAGTAGAGCTTTTATTAAGAACTAGCCCTATTCGTTCTCTTTCCGGCATTGTTAATGTTTCGGTTTTAACCAAAGAATATCCTTGTCCTGGAAAATGTATTTATTGCCCTAAAGAAGAAAATATTCCAAAAAGCTATCTTTCGGGAGAGCCAGCTGTCGAAAGAGCAAAAGCTCTGGACTACCATCCTTACAAACAGACCAAAGAAAGAATAACTATGTTGAAAGAGCAAGGACACCCCGTAGACAAAATTGATTTAAGAATAATAGGAGCAACTTGGTCTTTTTACCCTAAAAAATATCAAACTTGGTTTATTAAAGAATGCTTTAATGCTTGTAATAAAAAGAAAAGTAAAGCTTTATCAAAAGCTCAAAAATTAAACGAAAAAGCAAAACACAGAATTGTCGGCCTTTCTATTGAAACAAGACCTGATTTTATTAATAAGAAGGAAATTAAAAGACTAAGAAAGCTTGGGATAACTAAGGTAGAATTAGGAGTACAAAGCACAAACAATAAAATATTAAAATTAAATAAAAGAGGTCACAAGGTAGAAGCAACTATAAAAGCAACTAAATTACTTAAAGATGCCGGATTTAAAGTTTCTTACCAAATGATGCCTAATTTGTTTGGCTCAAACCCAAAAGAAGACTTAAAAGAATTCAAAGAACTATTTAATAACCCTAACTTTAAACCAGACTTTCTTAAGATATACCCCTGTGCTCTATTAAAAGAAACTGAACTATATAAGCTTTACAAAAAAAATGAATACAACCCCTACACAAAAGAACAACTAATTAAATTAATTAAAGAAATTAAAAAAATAACTCCTTGCTTTGTCAGAATAGTAAGAATAATAAGGGATATACCGGCTCAAAAAATAGTTACCGGACCAACCCAAATATCAAACTTACGACAAATTATTCAAGATCAAATGAAAAAAGAAGATTGGCAATGCCAGTGTATTAGATGTAAAGAAGTTAAAGACAGATATAAGTCCGAGAAACCATACTTATTTAGAAAGGATTATAAGGCTTCTGAAGGAAAGGAAATCTTTTTAACTTTTGAAAATAAAAAAAGAACTAAACTTTACAGTTTATTAAGACTTAGAATTCCCTCTTATTATTTTCAAAATAAAAAACACTTCTTAAAAGTGCTTCAAAATAGTTCTATTATTAGAGAATTACATACCTATGGACAATTAACTCCTATTTCTAAAAAGGGCTATTCTTCCCAACACAAAGGACTAGGTAAAAAACTTGTAAAAGAAGCTGAGAGAATAACAAAAGAAGAATTTAAACTTGGAAAAATAGCAGTAATATCAGGAATCGGGGCTCGTGAATATTATCGAAAAATGGCTTATAAGTTAAAGAAAACCTATCAAGTTAAATCCGTTTAAGGTCTTAAAAAATAAAAATCTTATTTTAAAATAATTTTTTAATAAAAAAGCACTAAATAATTATTTATTTAGTGTGGTTCATTTTATTTTTTATGAAGTTTAACTTCTGGTATAAGGTAAGTCGGGATTCTTTTCTACTTCCCAAAATTCTTCACTATCAGATTCTTGTACTAAAGCTAACGCAAAAGTAAGGATATCCGGAATAATTTTTGCAATTGGATGTTTAAGGTCAACCCCACTTAAGTATGCAATTCGTACTTTGCATTGTTCTTTCATTTTTTTTCCCATTCCACACGCCCAAATACCAAGCGATTGAGGTCCAGCAAAAATTTCCAATATTGGACTAGGCTCAAGCTTCTTCTTATTCTCTTGCGGAGCTCTTTTCCACAAAAAGAATGTTTGTTGGTACCCATTTCTAACTTTAATACTTTTAAATCCAATAGCTCCAAAATCATTATTTAACTCTCTGACTGTTTTTCCATAAACAATCTTGTCTGCGGGGTGTCCTCGCTCTTCCGAAAATTTATCAAAAATTATACGGGGGATATTTGTTATTCTCATCAACTTCACCTCCATTATGTTCTATTCTATAGCTTAATAAAAGAATTCTGAAAGTCAAATAATTTAAACTAAAAAAAATAGCGGAACAATTAAGAATTATCTTAAAATTCCGCAAAATAAATTTTAATCTATTATTATACTTCTTTTAGAAAATGATTTTTTCTTTATCTGTTAAAGGAATATTAAGTTCCTCCTCTATAATCTTCAATATCTTTTGGTTGTTTTCGGCAACTTTATCTAAAAGATCTACAGATCCTTCCTGACTTTTACCTGACAGAGAAAATACTCCTGGTGCAGTTTTAAATATATTGTACCAAGTTGAGAAAGTATTCATTGTCCTCTCGATTTCGAAAAGAAAAAGATTAAACTTTTCTTTCTCTTTTAATCTTTCTATCATTCTCTTTAGTTTTTCTTTTACAACCTTCATATTTTCCCCTTTTATAATTCCCTTTTTGAGTTCATCATTTTCAAAAAGATAAAATTCCATTTTCTCCACTCTTATCACGCTTCCTTATTTTGTTTTAATTTTACTGCTTCAAGATTATATTACCCATGAATTATGTCAAGTTTTAAAAAATTAATACAGAAAGATAACCAATAATAGACATTAAAGCAATTGGGGGTAAGGCAGGAATTGCCCTTTTTTTCCTTTGAAAAATAAAAATCAAAAAACTAAAGAAAAGACCCAAAAGAGCAAATCCGGCAACAATAAAAGCATCAAAAACACTAAAAGGAACTAAAGAGCAAGCAAGCAATAAAGGAAAAGCAATATCACCCCCACCCAAAACAAAAGCCCAACCCTTGCTGACATTGTCAGTTTTTCTTTTTAAATAAGAAAACCGATGAGGAATAATAATCCCTAGTACGGCTCCGCTTTTAATCATCGATTTAGCCATTTTAACCATATGTTTTGTTTTATAAACAGCAATAAAATCATAAACAGAAAAAATTACTAAAAGAACAACAACCGTAAGAGGTTGAAGACTTAAAGCAGAAATACTCACCGTTCCCGCAATGCCCAAAACAACAACTAAATTATGAATTAAAACTGATTTATTTTTGTTCCATAAAAAGAGTAAAACAAACATTAAAATTAATGAAACCCAATCAGACAGCCAAAGACTTAAGATTAAAGTTCCTCCTGAAAAGATAGCTAAGATAAAGAAGGCTTTAAATAAAGCCCCCTTATATTCTCTTTTTTGAATAGCTTTAGAAATCAGAAAAATAAACAAAGTAATGACAGCAAACTGAATAATAAAACTGTTCACAGAAATATAATTAACAGAAATATTATGAACTTTTAAAATTTCGAGCTCTTTAACGGCCCCCACAATACTTAATATCGCAGTTAAAAAGAACAGCAAAGACTCAGTAAAAAAGACCTTCCAATATTTTTTAAGATCATTCTTTTTATTCATTACGAGAAATTCTAGTAAAGCCAGAACAAGGTACAATTTCAATGCCCTCCTTTTCTAGCTCATCCATTAATAAATTAACCCCTAATGAATCAGAACTTATATGGCCAGCAATAATAATATTAATATGAGCTTTTTCTGCTTTTTTCTTATGTTCTTCGGAAATATGCATTCCAACAATTGTTCCTACGCCTGCTAAAGCCATTTCTTTATATAGTTTAGGGGAGCCTTCTGCTCCGCCTGTTATTTCGGCAACGGCTACTTTACCACAATGATTTTCCTTATCACCAACAAAAATCTTTGGGCCAGCCCCAATTTCAATTGCTTTTTTATACTCAGGAATTTCTCTTAAAAATTTCATTAAATCTTCTACTCTTTCAAAATTATCAGTTTCTATTCTTTCTTTAAGAAAAGCTGCTACTAAATTATCAGTAAAGGTATGAAAGCAGGCTAAATTCAATCCCAGTATTTCAGCTGCATTTATTGTTCTTTGATGATTATAAGCATTTACTCCTCTGGCTACTTCTGACATTTTCTTTTTCATCAAAGCCTCAGCAATATTAATAGGAACTCCGTATTGACTTAAAATATCACACTGAAGTCCCATCACTTTTTCTAAATTAGCCAATCCCTTTCCTAAGGGATGATGAGAAATTATTAAATCAATATCTCCTATCTCTTTTGCTAAAAGAAGTTCAGCTGGTTCAATATCAATACCAACTAGAATCTTTTTTATCTCTTTATCTTCACTTATATTCAGAATTCTGGAATCTAAATAAGGATTTGTTAAAGATTCTTTATCATAAAGTTCTTTCTTTTTGTTTGATAATTTTTCATACTTCTCTTTTTTTCTTTTTAATTCTTTTTCAACCTTCCCCTTTCCCCTTAAATCAGCCTCAATTGCTTTCTTAAGAGCTAGGTTGTAAATATCTTTTGTTTTCATAATTTCTATTGTTGGTTTAAATATGATTTATTGCTTATCGTTTTCTAATTTAATACCTTTATCTAAATATAATTGTTTAATAAGTTTTTTCTGTTTTTCTTTACTTAAAAACTCACGACGGATTCTCGCTTTTTCTCGACGAAAGTATTTTCGTAATGATTTAGATATTTCTTTTTTCTTCATTTTATTAGTAATTAATTAAAGGATGGGTAAATATTTTTTAATCTCATAAGGGCTTACTTTTTCTTTATATTCGTCTTTTACTGCTTTTTTATATTCTTGCCATTGAATTTCTGCATTTTGTATCATCTTTTGATATAAATGATTACTTAATGTCTTTTTTGCCAACTGGCTATCTTTAAATTCTTTCAATGCTTCTTTTAAGTTTTTAGATAAAGTTCGAATCTTTTTCTTTTTCATGTCCTTTTTAGGCATTTCAAAAATGTTGGTCTCTTCTAAAGGAAAAAGTTTCAGATCTTTTCTGATCCCGCTTATGCCGGCTGCCTGAATTATAGCTAATGCTAAATAAATATTACAAGCTGGATCAGGAGATCTAATTTCTATTCTCGTTGATTTTTCAGGTTTTGCCAAGTGTGTCTCGGGAGCTCTAATATAAGCTGATCTGTTTCTTCGCCCCCAACTTAAATATACAGGAGCCTCATACCCTGGGATTAATCTTTTATAAGAATTAACCCATTGATTTAAAGCCAGTTGAATTTCTTTTCCTTCTTTTATTAGCCCTGCTATATATTTCTGGGCAAGAATTGAAAGTGATTTATTTTTCTTATCAAAAAATATATTCTTTGATTCTTTTTCTAAAGACAAGTGCAGATGCATCCCAGACCCATTTTGGTCAGTAATTGGCTTAGGCATAAAAGAGGCAAAGAGGCCTAATTTTCTTGCAACTCTTTTTATTATATATTTTGTTAAAACAACAGAATCAGCAATAGTTAAGGCGTCATCATATTGTAAAACTATTTCGTGTTGACTAGGAGAAACTTCGTGATGATCAGAACTAGTTTTAATCCCCATTTCGTGTAAATAAATCTGAGTTAATTTTCTAATTTCCCCCATTTTCCCTTTATAAAAATACCCTCCGTGATCTAATAGTTTTGGATCTTGCTGATTTTCAAAAATAAAAAATTCTATTTCAGGTCCAACAAAAAGTTTTCCAATGTTTTCTGTTTCTTTTAATACTTTCTTTAAAGCGTAACGAGAGTCGCCTTCATAATGTTTTTTCTTAGGAGTAAAAATATCCCCAAAGACAATAGCTTCTTTCCAGGAAACTTCTCCAGCTTGATATTCCCACGGTAAGACTTTGAAAGTTTTTGGATCCGGGACTATAACTAAATCCGATTCTTCTATTCGGGCAAAACCTTCTACTGAGCTTCCATCAAAACCAACCCCTTTACTAAAAGCAGATTTAATTTTTTCGGCAGGAAAACAAAAGTTCATTTCTCTACCTAAAACATCAGAGAAAATAACCTTTACAAATTTTACATTGTTTTCTGTTTTATTTAAAAAATCAATAACTTCTTTTTGGGTTTTAAAATGTTGATTTGGCATATTTAATTTATTCGGTTATTTTTTTAAATTCTTCTATTGCAACTTTTCTATCATCCCAAGACTTTCTTTCCCCATTCTTTAAACAAATAGAAGATTCCGAGCCTTTGCCAGTAATAACAACGATGTCTCCTTTGTCAGCTAATTTCAAAGACTCCCTAATTGCTTTTCTTCTTTTTATTATCTTTTTTGCTTTAGGTCCTGTTCCTTTTATTATTTGATCAATAATCTTTTCGGGATCTTCATTATAAGGATCTTCATTGGTTACAATAATTTCCTGACAATTGTTTTTAGCAATTTCACCCAAAACAGGTCTTTTCCATTTATCTCTTCCTCCGCCACAGGCACCCAAAACACAAATTAATTTTTTAGGCTTAAAACTCTTTTTTATTGTTTTGTAAACTTTTTCCAAGGCATTAGGAGTAAAAGCATAATCAACGATAACCCTAAAAGAATTATCAATTACTGTTTCCATTCTTCCCTCTACCTCTTTAACGTCTTTTAAGGCCTGAGCACAATTTTCTAAATTAATGTTTTGAGATAAACCAACACAAATTGCTGCCAAAGCATTATAAATATTAAAGGAGCCTAAAAGAGGTAATTCAAATTTCACCCCTTCAATTTTAAAAGTAGAGCCTTTTTTATCAGAAACACAGTTAGTTGCTATTATCTCTTCTTTTTTACCAGAACTCTCCTTCCCATAATAATACTTTTTGTCAGCCGGAAACTCGAAATATTCAATATTTTCATCATCCATATTTAGAATATGAACATTGCTTGTTTCTTTAAATAATTCCTGTTTAGCAGCTCTATATTTCTCAAAACTACCATGGGATTCAATATGTTCAGGGCTCAAATTAGTAAAAACAGAAACATTAAAATCTATAAATTTATGCCTAAATTGTTTTATTCCTTCCGAGGTAACTTCGACAAGTACACAATCACAGTTAGCATTAAGCGCTCTTTTAAAAAACTTTTGAAGAGTAAACCTCCCCGGCATAGTCATTCTTAAATTATTATCTTTTTGTTCTTTACCTATCCTACTTTCAATTGAAGAGAAATAAGCAACTTTGTATTTCTTCTTCAAGATCTCATAAATCATTCGTATAGTAGTTGTTTTTCCATTAGTACCAGTTACTCCGATAACATTTAATTCTTTAGAAGGAAAACTATAAAAAGCAGCTCCCAAAAAAGCCAGGGTAAAATGATACCATTTTAATAAAAAAGAAGGGGTCAACTTTTTAATTGTTTCTTTTAATTTGTATAACATTAGTTTAATTTTAAAATAAATAGCTTGATAAATAAAGAAAAATAGCTTAATATACTTCTATTATGCCTATAAAAGAATCAGCTAAAAAAGCTCTTCGCCAAAGTAAAAAAAGAAGGGATAGAAATACAAAGCGAAAAAAGAAATTAAGAACTATCTTGAAAAAAGTTAGGGAGTTAATATCAGAAGGAAAAGTTAAAGAAGCAGAAGAAATGATGCCTCAAGTCCAAAAAAGAGTAGATAAGTCTGTAAAAGTAAACTTAATTAAAGAGAACAAGGGAGACAGAATAAAATCAAGATTAGAGAAAGCAATTCAAAAAGCTAAATCTCAATAATTAATAAATCTACGGCAGTTCTTGGTTCTATTTTTCCTGTTTTGATTTCTGTGTCTATTTTAAGAATTTTTTGATAAATTCTTTTTAATTCTGGCAAGCTAAATTTTTTAACAAAAGGACGGCTTTTTCGAATTACAAAGGGATGAAGGCTAGAATTTGTAGAGATAGAGAGACCTCTTTCCATGAGGTCTTTTATTATTAAAAGAACCCTAAACTGGTAAGCTATCATTGAAACTAGATAAGGAACTCCTGCTCCTTCGTCTAAATGAGATTGGAACAGTTCTAAAGCTTTCTTTTTGTTTTTATAAGCAATAGCTTCTATTGTTTTAAAAATATCTGTTTCAATTTTTGGTTTAACTAAAAGTTCAACATCTTTTTCTGTAATTTCTTTCTGTTTTTTTAAATTAGCTAATTTCTCAAGTTCTCCCTTCATTCTCCAAAGATCATTTCCTACAAAGTCTATAAGTTTCTTTAAAGCCCCCGGAGTAATAGAAGTATCTAATTTGTTTAACTGAATTTGAATCCACTTTTTAAGATTATTATATTTAAATAATTTAAATTCTTGAAAGTCTTGCTTTTTGTTTTTCTTCCTTAAAAATTTATATAAAGAATCTCTTTTAGAAAAATCTTCACTTTGATGAAAAACAATAATATTGTCGGTTTTTAAGAACCTTTCTTTGTTTTCTAAAAACTTTTCTTTAAACTCTTTGTTCTTAAAAACATCCTGTAAAACAACTAGTCTCTTTTCTTTGAACATAGAAATTTGTTCTGTGCTCGTCTTAAAATCATCAAAAGTAAAATCATCTCCCTCTAAGATTTTTAAATCCAGTCCTTTTTTATTGCTCTTGCGGTAGCCCTTAATAATTTCTTTTAATTTTTGTCTAGACCTGTAAGTATCAGGTCCGTAAAGAAAATAAATCATAGTTATTTAGATTGACATCGAGGACAATAAAAAGTAGATCTCCCCGATATCTTTTTTCTTTTAATTTCTCCATCACAATTGGGACATTTTTCTCCTTCTTTACTATAAACTTTTAAAAAATCCTGAAAACTACCCTTAACCCCCTCACTTGTTCGGAAGTCAGAGGTACTAGTTCCTTTAAACCGAATAGCTTTCTTTAATATCTTCCTCATATTATTATAGATCTTTTTTAATTCATCTTCACTTAAATCATTTAAATCTTTAAAGGGATCGACTTTAGATCTCCAAAGAATCTCGCTTGCGTAAATATTCCCTATCCCAACTAAAACTTTCTGATCCATTAAAATTTCTTTTATTTTTCCGCTTCTTCTCGTATTTAAAGCTTCTTTAAACTTTTCAAAAGTAAACTCTTCTTTTAGAGGTTCGGGCCCAAGAGATTGGAAGCTTTCCGACTCTTTTAATTTATCCTTTTCCCAAAGCTCAACTTTTGCAAACTTTCTTAAATCAGATAAAGCTAATTGCTTCCCGCTTTCAAAAAGAATAATAAGGTGCAGATATTTATTCCATTTATCTTTAGCTAAAGCTTTCGAATTCAAAGCCACCCATTCATTATCCCTTTGTTCCCATTCCCCGTACAGCAGATGACCAGTTATTTTTTGATGAATTAAAATTACTTTATTATCTGAAAGATTAATTAAGATGTTTTTTCCTCTTCTTTCAACGCCTTCTATCTTCTTTCCTCTTATCTCTTTTTTAAATTTTTCAAAATCTTCAGGTTTTTTAATCAGTTTTTTCGAATCAGACCAAACATCCTTAATTTTCAAATTAAGTATTTTTTTTCTTAACCCCCTAACAATTGTTTCTACTTCTGGCAATTCGGGCATATTATAATAATTTTAATAAGCTGCTTTTTTCTTGAATCTTTTGGAACCTTTTTATTAAAGTTTTAAATCCTAATTCTTTTAAAAAATCATTGACTTTTTCGTTATCAAAATCACCCCATTTTAACTTTTTATAATTAATTTCAAGCGGAATATCAGTTCTGATTTGAGCTAAATCCTGACTTAAAAATGCTTTATCTTTTTCCTTTAATAATAAATTTCGCATTCTTTTAGAGATATCAATATCCTTCTTATTTTCTAATAAATCATAAAGATTCTCAATATTACCAAATTTATTTAAAAGCTTAATTGCTGTTTTTTGCCCAATACCAGAAACTCCAGGAATATTATCGGAAGGATCCCCCCTTAAGGCCCTATAATCAACAAGTTGATTGGGTTTTAAACCTGAGTATTTTTCTTTTACTTTTTCTTCATTATACAAAGGGGTTCTTTTTTTCCCTTTGTTTGAAAGATAAACTTTTGTTTTTTTGTCAACTAATTGAAGAATGTCTAAATCTCCAGTTAAAATAATGATTTCTATATTTCTGTCCGACTCCTTAACGATTTTACTAATTGTTCCAATTAAATCGTCCGCCTCAAATTCTTCTTTTTCGAAAATAGGAACTCTTAAAAGTTTTAAAAGTTTTTTAACTGTTGGAATTTGTTGGTAAAGTTTTTTAGGAGTAGGAGGTCTTTGGCTTTTATATTCTTTGTATTTTTTATGCCGAAAAGTGGGTTCGGGCAAATCAAAACAAGCAGCTATAAAGTTAGGCTCAAAATCTTTTATTGCTTTTAAAAAAATAGAGAAAAAACCATAAGCAGCATTAACTAGTTTTCCCTCTTTGTTTTTTAAAGGAGGTAAAGCGTAAAAAGATCTATGAATTATAGAATTACTATCAGTAATAATGAGTCTTTTTTTCTTTTTTTTCATTTTCTTATTATTATTTTTCTTTTACTTATTTCTTTTATTTTAAAATCAATAGTTATTTTATTTTCCGGCAAAATATCTTTCACTTTTTCCGCCCACTCAATTGCTATTATATTTTTAGGGTTTTTAACAAAATCTTCAAACCCTAAAGACAAAAGTTCTTTTGAATTTTTAATTCTATAACAATCTATATGATAAAAAAGATAAAAATCAGGATCTTTTATTTTAAATTTTTTAAAAATTACAAAAGTAGGACTTAGTACTTTTTCTTCTATCCCTAAACCTTTAGCAAAACCCTGTAAAAAGGTTGTCTTGCCGGAACCTAGCTCTCCTTTTAAAGCTAAAATTTGAGCTCTTTCTCTGTCTTTTTTATCTTCTAATAATTTTTTAGCAATCTTCTTTCCTAGTTCTTTTGTTTCAAAAGAATCGTTAGTTATTTTATTTATTTTCATGAAAAATTTAAATTGACTTTTAGAAAAAAATAAGATACGTTTAAATAATTATTTACATTCTAACTTGTTATGGCTACTAATTCAAAAAAAATAACAGAAGAGATAAAGATTCCTCCTGAAACTTATTCAGAAATTCAGCAAAATATTCAAAACATTCCTGCCTTTCAGGAAAAAATTCAAGAATCTTTGGGAGACAGAACAACCCACATATTACAACTTATTTTGGGTGGTGCTGTAAGTTTAGGCGTTTCCGATATTCACTTTGAACCCAAAAAAGAAACTTCAAAACTTAGAGTTAGATCTGATGGAATACTACAAGAAGTTACTGAGCTTAAACCTAAAATCTATAACAGTCTTGTTTCAAGAATTAAACTTCTATCAGAATTAAAATTAAACATTAGAGATCGTCCTCAAGACGGAAGATTTTCGATTGCTTTACCCGAAGACACTGAAGCAGCTATTACTAAACTTTATACAGTTGAGGTTAGGGTCTCAGTTTTACCGTCCGAACATGGCGAGACTCTTGTTTTAAGATTATTAAATCCGAAAAACCTAATTAGTTTTAAAAAATTAGGATTAAGGTCTGATTTATTAAAACTTTTTAAAAAAGAAATGAACCAGCCCAACGGGATGGTTATTGTAACTGGTCCCACTGGTTCTGGTAAAACTACTACTTTATATGCTTTTTTAAAAGAGGTTCAAAGTTCAGAGAATAAGATAATAACCATTGAGGACCCTATCGAATACCATTTGGGCGGAATATCTCAAACCCAAGTAGATCCCGATAAAGAATATACTTTTGCTAACGGACTAAGATCGGTTATGAGACAAGACCCTGATGTTATCCTTGTTGGAGAAATTAGAGACCTAGAAACAGCAACTATAGCCTTACAGGCTGCTTTAACCGGTCATTTAGTCTTTAGTACTCTTCATACTAATAGCGCCGCTGGAACAATACCAAGACTACAGGCTTTAGGAGAAAAACCAGTCAATATTGCTCCAGCTATTAATTTAGCTATTGCCCAAAGACTTGTTAGAAGGGCTTGCAGTCATTGTAAAGAAGAAAGAAATCCTACTAAAGAAGAATTAAAACAAATTAAAAAAGCCCTTAAGAGTTTACCTGAAGGGGTTGAAAAACCAAAAATAGATTCTAATTTTAAAATAGTTAAGCCGGCAGGATGCAAACAGTGCAATTCTACTGGCTATAAAGGAAGGGTGGGTATTTTTGAAGCTATTGTTATAGATGATGAAATGGAAAAGTTTATTTTAACTTCTCCTTCAACTGCCGCCCTAAAAGAAAAAGCTACCGAGAAAGGAATGACTACAATATATCAAGACGGAATATTAAAGGTTATCCAAAAATTAACAACAATGGAGGAAATAGAAAGAGTAACTGGACAAAAATAAAAAGCCCCAAGATCGGGGGTCTAAGACTTGTATTAGATACAAGTTTAGATTCTTTCCGAGGAGTAGTTTCGCCGAAGCCAAACTATCCAGCTAAGAAAAATTCCAACAACCCCCAATCTCGAAGCTCTTTACTATTTATAATTATACTATAATGCAAAAGGTTGTCAAGTCAAGGCTTGGCTTTTTAATTTTAAGTAAAAAAATAGGCTTTTATTTATTTTGAAATAAAAACCAAAAATTAAAACTTATTTGCCTTTTGAATTAATTTTATGATCATGTTTGCAAATTCTTTGTTGTTTATCTCTGAATCATCAAAAGCCAAAATAAGACCAATTACCACTTGAGGAAAATAATCCTCAACCGGAGTTAGAAGAGTTATTAATTTATCTTTTAATTTATTCTTGTTATCGTTCCCTTCCGAACTTATAAGAAGATCTATAAACTTTTCTTTTTTTTCCATTTTTTCCACCTCCTTTCCTTATTTCTAAATTAATTACTGTTCTTAAAGATAAATATTATTACGGTTTTTGTCAAGCTAATACTCCCGAACCAGAACCCATGTTATAATTAGATTAATAAGCTAATGAAAAAGATATTTCAAACTATTCTCTTATTTTTTCTTATCCCCCTTTCTATTAAAGCAACTACAAAACCTTTAGATGTTGTAATTAACGAAATAGCTTGGATGGGGACAAAAGCTAATAGCGCTGATGAATGGATAGAATTATATAATAGCACTAACCAAGATATTAATCTGGAAGGCTGGGGATTATATGAAGGAGAAACATTAATAGAACCCTTAACAGGAATCATTAAGGCTAATTCCTATTATTTAATCGAAAGGACAGATGATAACACTGTTAAAAGTATTGAAGCTAGCCAAGAGCCAAGCAGTTGGGGTGGTTATGGTTTAAATAATAATGGAGAAGATATTTTCTTATCAAATAAAGACTCTATTATAGATGAAGTTAATTGTTCGGAAGGTTGGTTCGCAGGAGACTCAGATAACTACAAGACAATGGAAAGAATTAATACAAAAGAAATAGGTTCTGACCCTAATAATTGGCAAACTAACTATTTAACAAGCGGAGCTATTGATTACAAAAACAATTTAATTAATGGAACCCCAAAGTCAGAAAATAGTAAAAAATCAAAAGATCAAGAAGAAGAATCTTTAGAAAGTAAACCGATAGAAAAAACCTATTCTTCTCAAATTATAATTAATGAAATTCTCCCCTCGCCCGAGGGGCCAGATAGTGAAAATGAATGGATAGAATTAAAAAACGTAGGAAGTCAGGAAGTTTCTTTAATAAGTTGGAAAATAACAGACAAAAAAGGAGGAACCAATACTTATACATTCCCAGAAGAGTCTATAAAGCCAAATAGTTTTTTTGTCCTTTATAGGCCCACTAGTAAAATTACATTAAATAACACGGGAGATTGTGTAGATTTAATTCAACCCGATAATAATATTCTAGATTCTGTTTGTTATAATAATGCCCCCTTAGGAAAATCTTATTCTTTCATTGATTCTGAGTGGAGCTGGACAGACCAGCTTTCTCCCAACGCTATGAATTTAATAGAAAAAGAGAAAAATAATCAAAAGAAAGAAATAGAAGAGAAAGAAAGCAACCAAAACAAAGAACCTATAGAAATAAAAAAGATACAAGATGAAAAACAGATCGAAATAACAAATAATAGCTTCTTTTTTATCTTTTTTATAGCTATTTTAACTTCTCTTCTTTTTAGTTTTTCTTTTCTAAAATTAAAGAAAAAAGTTAAAGAAAAATTTGATTTTCAGAAAAAAATAAGTTAATCTAGGAAATATAAAGAAGATAAAATAATTATTATTAAAAATGTCCGGACACTCTCATGCTAAAAATGTAAAAGCAACAAAAGATGCCGACGCAAAGAAAAGAAGCAAGCAATTTGCAAAAGTTAACCGGCTAATAGTTGTTGCTGTAAGAGAAGGAGGACCTGATCCTGAACTTAATTCCCAATTAAGAAGTGCTATCGATAAAGCACGTGATGTTAACATGCCACAAAGTAATATTGATAGGGCAATTAAGAGAGCAAGCGGAGAACTTGAAAAACAAAAACTTGAAGAGTTTGTTTTTGAAGCTTATGGACCAGAGAAAGTAGCCATTATGATAGAAGGAATTACTGATAATAGAAATAGGGCTTTAAGTGAAATTAAACAGATTTTAAAGAAATACAACGGAAAATTAGTTCAAAAAGGCTCTATTAATTGGAAATTTGAAAGAAAGGGTCATCTTTTAGTTAAATTAGAAAATCAAGAAGATGATTTTAAAAACAAAGAAGACTTAGAATTAATCACCATCGATTCTGGAGCAGAAGATATGAAATGGGAAAATGATAATTTAAAAATATATACTTCTCCTAAAGAAACAGAAAATGTTAAAAAATCTTTAGAAGAAGCAGGAATAAAAGTTAAATCAACTAGCCTTATTTGGAAACCAAAAAACACAATCGAACTTGAAGAAAGTAAAAAAGAGTCTTGTGAAAAATTATTTAAAGAATTGGATGATAATGATAATGTTCAAGAAATTTATTCAAATTTAAAATCATGAAAGTTTTAGGTATAGATCCTGGAACAGCCAATACTGGCTATGGATTAATAGACAGTAAAAAAACTATTAAATATATTCATCATGGAATAATTAAAACTACTCCTGATGATCATCCCGGAGAACGTTTAAGACAAATAAACAACAGTCTTATTAGAGTTATCAGAAAGTTTGAACCCGATGCTTTGGTAATAGAAAAAATCTATTTTTTTATTAACGCCAAATCAGCTATTCCTGTTTCTCAAGCTAAAGGATCTATCCTTTTAACTGCTGCTAAAAAAAGAATACCAGTAAAAGAATTAAGTCCTTTAACTATTAAATCTATAATAACCGGTAATGGGAGAGCCAAAAAAGAAGAAGTTCAAAAGGCAGTTAAAAAAATACTAAAACTTAAAAAGATTCCTGAGCCCGACCATGCTGCAGACGCCTTAGCAGCAGCTATAACCTATATAACTAAACTTAAAGAATCTTAAAATTGTGAAAAATCTTTCAATTTTAATAAACTTTTACCAATTCAGCTCTTAAAGGCTGTTATTATTTTTTAAAATGATTAAAACTATTAAAAAATTATTAAAATTCACTCTTTTAATAATTACTCTAGGAGTAATTGGTTTTTCTGTTTTATTTATTTATTATGCTAAAGACTTCCCCAGACCAGAAGTTTTTACGGAAAGACAATTAGCCCAATCAACTAAAATTTATGATAAAACAGGAGAAGTTTTACTTTATGAAATTTATGGAGAAGAAAAAAGAACTTGGACTTCTTTAGATAAAATACCTAAACACTTACAAGAGGCTGTTATTGCTACCGAAGACGCTAACTTTTACAATCATATAGGAATAGACTTCAATGGAATTATAAGGTCTATTTTAATTAATTTAAAAATAGGAAAATTATCTGCTGGAGGATCTACAATACCTCAACAATTAATAAGATCAACATTTTTAACTCTTGAAAAAACTATCGAAAGAAAATTTAGAGAAATTATTTTATCAATCGAATTAAATAGAAGATATTCCAAAGAAAAAATATTGGAATGGTATTTAAATCAAGTTCCATTTGGTCAAAATGCTTATGGAGTAGAAGCAGCAGCCCAAACCTATTTTAATAAAAATGTTTCTGATATCTCAGTTGCTGAATCAGCTATTTTAGCTAGCCTTATTCAAGCCCCTTATCGATATTCTCCTTACGACCCCAATAAAGATATTCTTTTATCAAGGAAAGATTATGTTCTAAAAAGAATGAAAGAAGAAAACTTTATTTCAGAAGAAAAAATGAATGAATCTCAAAAAGAAGAAATAAATTTTGTAGAACAAGTTAAAAATCTTAAAGCCCCCTACTTTACTTTATGGGTTAAACAACAATTAGAAGAAAGATATAGCCAAGAGTTTTTAAGAAAAAAAGGATTAAAGGTTTACACTTCTTTAGATTGGGAAATCCAGCAAATAGCAGAAGAAGTAACCAAACAAGGAATTAAAAATAATAAACAATATAAGGCTTATAACGCAGGTCTAATAGCTATAAGCCCACAAACAGGAGAAGTATTAGCTATGACAGTAGGTACAGGAGATTATTATGATAATCCTTACCCTGAAGGTTGTACAGCAGGTGTAGATTGTCTCTTCGACCCTAAATTCAATATTGTGGTAGGAATCAAAGATAATCCTAGTAGGCAACCAGGCTCAGCTTTTAAACCATTTATTTACGCTACTGCTTTTAATCAAGGTTATAACGCTACAACAACAGTTATTGACGAAGAAACTAACTTTGGAAAATGGGGAGATGAAGAATATGTTCCTCAAAATTATGATGAAAAATTTAGAGGGGAAGTTACTTTAAGAGAATCTTTAGCTCAATCTTTGAATATCCCCTCAATTAAAGTTCTTCTTGATTTAGCTGGTTTAGAAAAAAGTGTTCAATTAGCTAAAGATTTAGGAATAAATACCTTAAGACCACCTTATGGTCCATCTATTGTTTTGGGAGGTTGGGAAACTAAACTATTAGATATGGCTTCTGCTTATGGGGTCTTTGCAAATGATGGTTTAAAAGTATCACCGGTTTCTATTTTAAAAATAGAAGACTTAAATGGAAATATTATTGAGGAAAATAAAAAAGACCCTAAGAGGGTCTTAAAAGCAGATACAGCTAGATTAATTAACGATATTCTATCTGACAATAAAGCAAGAGCTCCTATGTTCGGAGAAAATTCAGCCTTAAATTTTTCAAATTATCAAGTAGCTGCTAAAACAGGAACAACTCAAAATTACAGAGATGCTTGGACTATTGGTTATACGCCATCAATAGTAACGGGAGTTTGGGTTGGAAATAATAATAATAAATCAATGAAAGAAGAGCCTAGTGTTGTTTTAGCTGGTCCTATTTTCCATAACTTTATGGAAAAAGCTTTGAAATTAATACCTAATAAAGAGTTTATTAAACCTGAATCTAACTAGGTTTAATTGGCATAATAATGTAAAGGTAATTATTCTTTCCGCCTACTGGCTTTAAGGCAGCTGGTCCTTCTTGAGTTGTTAATTCAAAACTAATTTCATCGGTTGGAATTTGAGAAATTCCATCAATTAAAAATCGATGATTAAAAGAAATAGAAATATCTTTTCCTTTAACTGATCCTTTTAAGAAACTTTTATGTTCTCCTAAATCAGTATCCTGGCTAGATATTTTAACTTTATTACCTTTTTTCTCAGTTTTAATTTTAACTTCATTAACTTTACCACTAAATAAACTTGCTGATCTAGCTTGGTTTAAGAATTCTTCTCTATTAACTTTAACGGTTGTTTTATATTTATCGGGAATAATTTCTTGGTAATTAGGATATTTCCCCTCTACAAGACGAGAAGTAAATTTAACTCCTGATTGGGAGGTTTCATCAAAAACGTGTTGAAATAAAATTTGATTTGGCGAAAATCTAATTTTTAAATTACCTGACTCATCACTTAAAATACCCATTAACTCTTTAGCTGCTGATTGAGGTAAAATTAAGGAATGTTCTTTAGAAAGTCCTGTTTTAACGGGAATCTTTTTTTCTGCTAATCTAAAACTATCTGTAGCAACCATTTTGATTAATTTTTCTTGAAAAGATAAAAATATTCCTGTAATTTCAGGTTTTGTACTGGAAGTAGAAGGAATATTAATTATTTGATTAATAGCTTGGCAAAACTTTTTATTATTAATAATAATTTCCTCTCCGTTTTCTACTTTAGGAATAATAGGAAAATCTTCTGAATCCAAACCTTTGATTTTAGTATTATAACTTCCACATTCTACTTTTAAATTATTATTTTTATCAGTTTCTATAAATATTTTCTTTTCTGGTAAAGAATTTACAAAACTAGATAAAATTTTAATAGGAATACAAATAGATCCTTGTTTTTTAATTTGAGCTAAGTTTTGCCAATTAATACTTGACTCTAAATTTGTTGTAGAAAGTTTCAAAAGATTTTTATTTGTTTTAAATAATATGTTTTGAAGGATTGGTAATTTTAATGATTTTTGTGTAATCTTTTCCACAATACTTAACCCCTTTTTTAGTTTTTCTTTTAATATTATTATTTTCATTGTTATTATTATTAGTTTTTACTTTTTTTACCCTTTTTAAGCTTATTTTAAGTGGGGATTATTTGTTAATTATTTATGGATAATCCTTTGAAAATATTGTTAATTGTTTTGGGATTATTTTAATAATTTTTTAATTAAGTAGTTATTCATTATTTATTAACTACTTTTTCCACTATCTATACACACATAATATTGTGTTTTATTAATTCAATTTCTTCTTCTAATTTTTTATCTTTTTCTAATTCTTTCTTAATTTTTCTACAAGAATGAATAGCTGTTGTGTGATCTCTTCCTCCAAACTTTCTTCCGATAAAAGGGAAAGAAGATTCTAATTCTTCTCTTAATAAATACATAGCTACTTGGCGAGGTTTTACAATTTCATGTTTTCTAGAAGAAGAAGTTATTTCATTAATACTTAAATCGTAAAAATTAGTTACTGCTTTAATAATTTTTTTAGCATTAATATTCTTTTTTGGACTAGAAGTAATATTTCTTAATAAAGACTTGGCTTTTTCAAAACTAGGCATTTCTTTATTAAGTTTTTGATGGGCTAGAATAATATTTAAAGCCCCCTCTAATTCTCTAATACTTCTTTTAATTTCTGTAGCAATATAATTTAATATTTCTTCGGGAACCTTTACTTTTCTTTCCTGACATTTAGATTTTAAAATAGCTATTTTAGTTTCTAATTTTGGAATAGAAATATCTGCTATCATACCTCCTTCAAAACGAGATCGTAACCTTTCTGTTAAAGTAGCAATAGATTTAGGTGATCTATCGGAAGATAAAACAATTTGCTTATTTTTTCCATAAAGAAAGTTAAAGATAAAGAAGAATTCTTCCTGTGTTTTTTCCTTACCTGATAAACCTTGGACATCATCAACTATTAAAACATCAATATCTTTATATTCATCTCTTAAATCCTCCACTGTTCCACTTTGAACAGCTGAAATAATATTTGAAACAAGATGTTCAGTAGGAATATATTTTATTTTTTTCTTTTTATCTTCTGATATTTTATTTCCTATTGATTGTAAAAGATGGGTTTTTCCTAGGCCAACTCCACCATAAATAAATAGTGGGTTATAAACTTTTCCTGGTTTTTGCGACACAGCCCAAGAAGCTGCTCGAGCTAATTCATTAAAAGGACCAGTAACGAAATTACCAAATGTATATTTTGGATTTAAATTAGCGCTTTTTTGAGTTTGGAAATTATCAATTTTTAATTGTTCTTCATCTTCTAATCCTAAATCAGAGGAATTAGTAATTTGTTCAAGAACTTGAGAATTTGATTGTTGAACTTTATATTTTACTTTTTTAATAGTTTCGTCTATATCGTGTAGGGTTTTTAAAATATATTTATTGTATTTTTGTTCTAACCATTCTTTTGCAAAAGCAGTAGGAACAGCAACAGTAACAGCACCTTTTTCTTGAGAAGTAATCTTAGTGTTTTGAAACCAAGTAGCAAAACTTGCGTCAGATATTTTTAATTGTATTTGGGCTAGAACAGCCTGCCAAAGCTCTTGTTGATTCATGAAATTACTAATTAACTTTATAAAATAATTATACATTAAAAAAACAAAGAATTAAAATAGGAAAAAAGCGCTTCTAAGTTGTTAACAAGGTGGGGAAAAATTGTGGATTATTCTTTATAGATTTTAATAATTATTTAATAAAACTTTAATATAGCAAGATTTTGTGATACTTCTTGATTTAGGAGAAAGAACAAAATTTATGTGAAGCTCTTAATAAAACTCTTCGTAGGTTAATTTTTTTAAAAGAAAATTGACTAACTTTTTCATTTATGTTTAAAATAGTAAATATGGCAATAACAAAAAAACCTAAAAAAAGAAAAAGGAAAAAGAAGCACGGTTTCTTAAAGAGAAAGAGAACATCTTCTGGAAGAAAGATATTAAAGAACAGAAGGAAAAGGGGGCGTAAAAAACTAAGCGCTTAATTGTTTAATGTTACCTAAGAAAAACCGTCTTAAAAAGAAAAAAGATTTTGACAAGGTATTAAAAGAAGGAAAATCTTTTAAAGAAAAAGCTTTAGTTTTAAAAGTAAGAAAAAACAACATTAAAATAAATCGCTTTGGTTTTGTTGTTTCTAAGAAAGTTTCCAAAAAAGCTGTTAAAAGAAATCAAATTAAAAGAAGGCTAAGAGAAATAGTTAGAAAGAAGACAAAAGATTATAAGAAAAGCTTTGATTTGGTTTTTATAGCCCTGCCCGGTTTAGAATTAATGAAGTTCCCGGAAATAAAAGAAGTAACTCAAAATCTTTTAAAAAAATCAAAAATTTTAAATTATGATAAGTGAATTTTTCAATCAATTTTTATATCGTCCCCTATTAAATCTTCTTGTTATTTTATGTTTATTTTTACCTACTCAAAATTTTGGAGCAGCAATTATTTTATTAACTGTTTCTCTTAAGGCTCTTCTTTTACCTTTAACAATAAAAAGTATTGAAAGCAGAGATAGTCTGGCTGAGATGAAACCTAAGATGGAAGAAATCCAAAAGAAATTTAAAGACGATAAAACTAAACAAGCCGAAGAACTGAAAAGTCTTTACGAAAAATATGATATTAACCCTTTTGGCTCTTTTATGCCTCTATTAATTCAATTTCCTATTTTAATTGCTTTATATAGAGTTTTCCTTCAGGGATTTGATAAAAGCGAATTATATGATTTTGTTTCTTATACAGGGAACATTAACTACTCTTTTTTTGGGGTTAACTTAACTACTTCCAGTGTCATATTATCTGGTTTAGCTATTATTATTTACTTTATCCAGTTGAAATCTTCGATGAAAAATAGTAAAAATAATTCAATGAAGGGCTTCCAGAAGTTTCTCCCTTATTTCTTTTCTGCCTTTACTTTTATAATCTTAATAAAGATTCCGGCTGCTGTTTCACTTTATATAGCTACCTCTTCATTATTTGCATTAGCTCAAAGAAGTATTTTACAAAAAAATGAATCTTAATAACTTAGAAAAAGCTAAAAAAGAGATAAGAAGGTTTTTTCGAAAAACAACCTTTGATTTAAATATTGATATTTCTTGCAAAGAAGACTCTACTATTCTTGTTGATATTAAAAGCCAGGAACCCCAAGCTTTAATAGGAGAACAAGGAAAGACTTTAAATGATATGCAGCGCTTGTTAAAAATATTAATAAAGAAAAAGATTAATAAGAACTTATATGTTGATTTAGACGTTAATAATTACAAGAAAAGGAAAGTAGAAAATCTTAAAGAGTTAGCAAGGAGGTTGGCTGATGAAGCAGTTTTAATGGAAGAAAAGAAAGAGCTTTCTCCGATGAATCCTTACGAAAGAAGGGTTGTTCATTTAGAATTAGCTAAAAGGCTTAATGTTGCTACCGAGAGTGTGGGGGAAGATCCGAACAGAAGAGTTATTATCAAGCCTTGCTAGTATAATATATATAAACTCAAAAAGCCCTTTTTAAAGGGCTTTTTTTGATTGATATTTTTTCTATTGAGCTTGAAGATCAGGCAATTCCAATGTTGTCAGGTCAGGGTTAATAATTCGTAAAATAAGATAAGCGGACAAGATAATAATTAATCCTATTACGGCTGAATTTATTTTATCTTTTGCTTCTCCTATTCTGTCGGGATTAAGTCCTGAAGATATCCAATCAAATCCTCCCCAAACAAGCATAAAAAAAGCAGAAAAACCTGAAATGCCAACTATAAAATAATAACCCCAAGCTATCATTTGGTTTAAGTCTTGGTCTTCATTAAGATTAATTCCTCCGAATTCAGGATAAGTAAGATTTAATTGGATGTCATCATCTGCAGCTTTTACTTCGCAAAAACTGGAAAAAACAAGGACTAAAGACAAAAATATTAAAAATAAATTAAATTTCTTTTTCATGTTTTTATTATAACATATTTATTCTTTTTTTGTTTCCTCTTGCTTCTTTTCAGACTCTTTTTTACTTTTTTCTTTACTTTCTTTTCTTAATTCAGAAACAGATTTGTAAGATTTTTTAACTGGCTGGGCTTCTTCTTTTTCTTTCATCTTATCCACCATTTCTTTCGGGTTAGTAGTAATAATCTGATCTTCTGTATAAGAAGCTACAACTTTAATAGCAACGTGTTTTTTGCCAGCAAAAAAGATCCCTTCCCCTATTGCAGATTCTAACAACAACATCTTTTCTTGATTGGTTAAATTAAAGGTTTCTTGAACAGAATCTATAGTGGCTGGTGATTGCTTCATTAAGACTTGTAAAGAAGAGTTAGTAACAATAGGTTCCCCATAAGCCGATTTCATAAAATCATTAACGTCCTGAGTAATTGTTGTTACTCCCAATCCATACTTTCTTGCTCTTTTACACATTCCAAAAAGAAAGGAAGCTCCATCTTCATTTTGCATTATCCACCAAGCCTCATCAACTACTAAGATTCTTTGTTTCATTTCTGATCTAACTTTATTCCAAATGTATCTCATAATAATAAACATGGCCATTGGTCTTAATTCATCGCTCATATCTCTAATTCCAAAAGAAACTAAACCTTTATCCATTGAAATATTAGTTGGCTGATTAAAGAACTGAGAATAAGTTCCTGTTGTGAATTTCCTTACTCTTCTAACTAGCGATTCTGCTCCTTCCATTCCTTCTAAAACAGATTCAAGATCTTCCATTAAAGGAAGTCTTTCGTTCCAGGTAGAAGGATCACTATCAGGAGTAATATCTCTAGCTGCGTAAGTTTCTCTTAAAGCTTCGTCAATAATAGCGTCTTCTTCCGGAGTTAAGCCCCCTAACATTATTCTTAATAATCCAACTAAATTAATAATATTAGATCTTAAAACATCAGCTGGCTTTTCTCCTTTTCTTGGTTTTGGTAAATCAAAAGGATTAATATGACTTTCAGAAGACAAAGAAATATTAAAGAAAGATCCACCAGTTGCATTAGCTAAATATTTATACTCGTTTTCAGGGTCGACAATAATAACATCAGTTCCAACCATTAAAGATCTTAATACTTCTAATTTAACAGTATAACTCTTACCTGAACCAGAAGTTCCAAACAAAACTTCATTAGCATTAGGTAAGGAAAATCTGTCAAAAAGAACTAAAGAACTGTTATGCCTGTTAATACCATACAAAATTCCTTCATTAGAACTTAAATCAAAAGAAACAAAAGGGAAAGTAGAAGAAAGAGGAGCAGTATTCATAGTAGTTAAGTTTTGGATCTGGTCTAGACCATAAGGAGCAGTAGTGTTAAAGCCTCCTCTCTGCTGATAAACGGCTGGTTTAATGTAAACCATCTTTGCCTCTAAAACAGACCTTAGGCCGGCTTCTACGTCGTCTAGTTCCTGCTGATTTTGGCCATAAATAGTTAAATAAATTCCTAACTTAAACATCTTTTCCTGGGCTGTCTGAAGCTTATCTCTTAAGTCTTCAATGTTCTGATAAGCAATTTCTAATTGCGGATCTCTAATGTAGCCTTTTTCTCTTCTATCACTTACCTCGGCACTGGTTTCAGTTAGTTTCTTTCTTAATTTCTTTAAAATATTATGGGTATTAACTGGGAAAACATGGATACTAATATTCATTGGTACGTCCATATTAATAATTGGAGAAAACCAATCAGTATTTAAATATCTTGGATAAGAAAAAATGAAAAAAGATTTAGCTAATCTTTTTCCTAAAACCAAATGATCGGATTTGGTTTTAACTGAAGAAGGGGCAACAATATCTCTTGTTGTTATTTTATCTTCTTTAAATATGTCTTCTTCCTCTTCTTTTTTCTTTTTATTAAAAAAAGGTAAATCCATAATTATTCTATTAATTCTGATGGAATATTAGGGTAATAACCAACTTCTGCTTTTTCTGGATGATATAGACCCCAGAAAAGTTCAATTAATTCGGCTGTGTTTAAAGCGCCACAATGCAATCCACATCTTTTCAAACCACCAGCCACAAATTGCATTCTTTGCATTAATTGTGATCTAGCTTGATGAAACCTTTTTTCTTCATATTCTCTTTCTTTTTCTTCTTTTCCTTTCTTGGGCGAACGTCTTAATTCTCGGAAATGAAAAGGTACTACTACGTAAAAGGTTTTAGACATAATAGAATTTCCTTTTATTGTTTTTCTAATAAAATTACTATACTCTCTAACCTGAACTTTTAATAACTTGTTTTCTTGTTTTTCTCTTATTTTATTCAGCTTTTCTAAATAGTTAGAAATGTCTAATTTTCTTGACTGAACAATCATTTCTAAAGGAAAATCAAGAGTATTCAAAAAGCTTTGGAATTGATAAATAATAGATCTTCTTTCTTCCTCTGCTTTTAAAGCAAAATTAACAGAGGAAACTAAAAGGACCCCCCGTAAGGCTTTGTTTTTCAATATAACTACTCCTTCTTTAAGTTTATCAAATTCTAAAATTTGTTGAGTTGTTGCTTTCATTTAAGTTTTGTTTCTACTTTTGTTTTCATATTTTTTAAATTAGTTTTTCCTCCAACACTTAAATCGGCCTCCTCTTTTGCTTCCTTTAAAGTTATTTTGTTAAATCCTTCTCCTTTTCTTTTCCAAAGGTAATCTTTGGGAGAAAGAGTATATTTGAAAAAATTCCAAAGATAAACAGAAAGCGGGATCCCATTTATTTTTAAAAAGGCAAAAGCAAGGGCTATACTTCCTAAAACAATGGCGGATATAATAAAAACCGTAAAAGAAAAAGTAAAATAAATAATAAAACAGATAAGGCCGGCTGCACCAACATATAAAAACTGCCTAAAGGTTAGAGGCCCTATTAATTTAGATTCTCTTTCAATAAATTGGGGGACTGTAAATCTCATTATTCTTCTTCTATAGGTTCTCTATAAGTATCTTTTTTAGTAGCTTCTTTAGTCTTGTCTATTTCTTCTTGCGTTCTCTTGCTAGCAGGAGCTTTTCTTTTCATTTTAGCAGCAGGAGCTATTTCTATATTATGTAAATCTTCTAATGATGACTTAACTGGATAAAAAACATTACGATTAACTTCTTTAGTAATTTCTTTAGCTTTCTCCTTTTTCAATTTAAGTTCTTTTTTAATAGTTTGTTCAAACTTCTCAGGAGATAAAACTCCTAACAAAACATCTCCTACATAATCGTTCATTTCATAAAGATATTGAGTAATGTCGTGTTTTTCACAAATATCTTCCAGGCCTTCTACTAATTCATTAGAAGCTAATAAATCTTGTAGTTCTTCGGGTAATTGATTATAAAGTTTCCAATATTTTTTTGCCTTCATATTTTTTTATTTTTCTTTGTTTTTACTCTTCAATCTCATCAGCTAATTTTTTCATTTTGTTTATTGTGTTGCTGAGCTCTTTTCTAGTGGCACTAACTTCATTCCGGAGTGTCTTATATTTTTCTAAATCATAAAACTCTTCTTCTGTTCCTTCGAAACCTTTTCTAATCTCATTTATCTTATCTTTTTGTTCTTCAATTTTTTCTATTGTTGTATTAATATTTTTTTGAAAACGTTGAAGGTCAGTAAGGTCTTTTGTTGTTCTGGCTTTTTCTTTTATCTTTTTAGATAAATCAGCTAAATTTTTAATTTCTTTGTTTTGTTCTTGAACTAACTCTCTTTTCGCTTGCGCCCAATCCCATTTCTTAATAAATTCGCCCGCTTCGTCTGTTCCCGGCTGAAGCCCCGCGCTTTTAATGAGGTTATCTATATTTATGTCTTTATTATTTATTATGTCTTTATATTGGCCATCTTGTCTGTCATCATAAATTTCTTGCGCTCTCTTTTCGAGTTTTTCTTGTAGCTTGTCTTCCTGATAATAAATCCCTTCCACATTATTAGGATCTTTGCTCTTTAAGGCTTGGTATTTATTGAATCCTTTGGATGTTTTGCTCCAATTTACTTTACCATCTTTTTCTCTTACCTCATCTATTACATTAAAATCAAGATATTGACCATCTTTACTAACGGCAGCGTATTTGGCTAGATCTTCATTTTTTTCTCTTAATTCATAGAAGTCTTCTTCTGTTTTGTATTTTCTATTTATTCCTCCTGCTTCATTAGTCAATTTATTATAAGTTTCTTTCCCTTTTTTTCGTCTAATATTATTAAACTGCCAGCCATCTAATTGATCACTACCTAGTCGGAAACCAAGAGAAGTAATAGTGCCTGAATCAAAATCTTCAACTGAACTTAAGTTTTTAACATTCATGGCTTGAGCAGCAAGATCTTTCATAATTTCTTCTTCGCTCTTTGGAGAAGTTTCTACTTTTATTTTAATTTCTTTTTCTAATTCTTTATCATCTTTCATTAATTCTTTTGTTTCTTCCATTTTCTTTCTTATCTTTTCTTTCATTTTTTCGGGGTCATCAGCTAAAGCTATTTTTATCTTTGCTGATGTTATTCCTGCCTTTTCCATCTTCTTAAGAACACCCTTGTATTTTTTCTTGTCTTTTTTGCTTCCTGCTATTTTGTCGGCAAAAGTTTCTAATTTCTTTCTTTCTTCTTCTGGCATTGATTGTAGTTCTTTTTTAGACATGGAGTCTAAATGAGCCGTTTTTTGCTTTTTTGTCATTGATTTCATTGCTTTAGTCTTTGCTTTAGTATCCATATCAGACCAACCCTCAATAGTTTCAGGTCTTTTTTCTCTTTCTAAAACTCCTCTGGTCGCAGTTCTAGTAGCTTTTTGTCCTGCTCTTAAAATATTAGCCCCTCTTCTTGCAACCCATCCTGCTGCACTAGATCTTCCTCCCGTTTCTTTTCTTTCTTCGCCTTTTTCTTCAAGCCAGCCAGCTGCCTTCCCCATTCCTTTACTAGTGGCCATTCCTGCTCCTTTCGCTCCGCCCCTAACAAAACTTGTCATTCCGCCCGTATACGCATCTACTCCTTTTTGAGCAAGATTTTTACCGCTATCTAGCATTGATTGGGCCATCACGGGGGCAGCATTCTTGCTTATTTCATAACCTTTCCAAAGAATAAACAAACTAATAATCTGAGGTAGCAAGCCGGTAATTGTGTAAATAAGGTCCTCAACGACCTCACCACTTATAAGAACATTATCGAGACTTCCTAAATTTAGCTCGTCTGATATCATCCCACCGATTGCATCTCCAATGCCTGACATAACAGTTTGCTGAGCGAGATAATAGAAAAGACCAAAAGGAATTCCTACTACAACCCATTTTAAGAATTCTTTCCACCACTCTTCCCAAGAAAGAATATCAGGGAAAAGCATTCTTAATCTAGATCCTTCGGGGAAAATATAAGAAAAGAAAGCAATAGGAGATAATATTGTTAAAAACCAAAGCATAATAATTCTTAAAAAGAACAAAATTAAAATCGACGCAAAGACATAAGTAGCAAAAGCAGCATAAATCAAACACACCAGTAATTCTAAAAGAATCCCTAAAGCTATTATTATTGAATTCAAGGCACTACCGCCAATAATAAAAGAATAAGAATTCATTAAAAACTCTATTAGGCTCTCCATCGGGGCGACAAGTAAGGATTGCAGTGTCTCTTCAATCCACATTTGATTATCAACAGCCGTTCTTTCTATAAAAAAGTTAGTTACTAAATTACCGGCATCAACAAAAAATCCTATAATTACAGGAGTAAAATTAACCAAAATAGCAATACCAATCAGTTTAGGTAATAATTTCTTTGCTTCATATTCTTTTATTCTTAAAATAGTGGCTAATCCGATGAAAGTTAAGGTAAGAGCAAAAAACATATTTACAAACCCAAGCGTAAAGTTCCAACCAGTTAAAACAACCTCATTAATACCAGAACTTGAAGGACTAACAGCAATATTTACCGATATTTTAAAGAGGGCATTGGCAAGAACCATTACAAGAATATAAAGACCAGCAACTAATGCAGAACCAGCCATTAAACCAAAAGCAGTTAAACTTACTGCTATCAGGATAGCTATATTCAAAGGTAGATTTAAAAGTATATCTATCATGTCTGGAACCCAACTGAAAAAATCTGCCCGTACTGTGTGTGCAGGTGTTAGCATTAACAAGAATATTGCTGTTGTTAGGAACAAAAAGTTTTTGTTCTTTTTAATAAAAGAACACATCTTTTGAGAAGTTTTAGAGATTAATTTAAACATTGGATTATTATAGCACAAAAATTTAAAAACGTAATATCCACCATTTATCAGTTATTCCAACAAGTCTCATAAACACATTTACTGATATCCAAGCAAAAAATATTATTGCGTATCCTTTTCCAGCTGTCTTCCATATAGTTTTTATGGCTACTGTTTGAATTGGGAACCCGCTTGAAGCGTAAGCAACTATTCCTGAAAAGATTAGCAGAGCAAAAAATCCAAATATAGATGCTTTCCATAAAAGAAAATCAAGAATATTGTAGGCTAAAATAGGAATATGTTTAAACTGACATTGATCTCTTTCGTCCCACGGTGTATCAAGGTCATCAGAAGTTCTCTCACAAGGTAATAAACCAACCCCTCCTAATCCTTTGCTAACGTAATGAAATTCTAGCGTAGGGGTTGTTGTAGTATGCTTACTGCAGTCTTCTTCAAAACAAGAAGCAATAAACCACTCATATTTCCCCAAGCATTTTAGCTCTGGCAAGAAAAGTCTATTATTTGTAGTAATAACATTTTCAGCTATAAGTGTATTATTTTCTGCTTTTTGGGTACATTCGGGGTCTCTTTCATTTTCGGCCTCTACGTATTGTATTGTAGTTTGATAAGCTTTTGCTGTAGGAACTGGATCCCATGAGACTGTATGTATGTAATTTTTTAATTCACCTCCATTTTCCGGGTTTGTGTTTGTGGGCGGAGTAAAAGGATTAAAGGTAAAGTTGTTTTCTTGAAAATCTTCTTCACAAAAATCACCATTTTCCCCAGAACAACCTTTAATTTGAAAACTATAAGTTTGTCCAACAGAACTAAAAGGATATTCAAAAGTTACGTGACTTTTAGTTGTTGTTCCAACAATGAATTTTTTGTCGGTTTCTATTGGTTTAAGAGGGGTTGTACCTGTTGTACCATCAGGATGTTCTACTCTGTAGTAATAAGAAGGGATGCTTGTATTGGTACTGTTTTTCCATTGAAACTCTATAGGAATAGGAAGACTACTTTCTCCATCTTCCGGGTTAGTTATAACAGGAGAACCTCCTACGGTTTTAAATTTCCATTCATTACTTGTTGAATCTGCCATACATTCCATTTTTGACATGCAATCTTCAATACCAGGATTACATTCAACGTCTTTTCTACAGCCAGTTACTTTCCATGTGTAGTTTTGGTCGGGCTCTAAGAAGCCCATTCTTAAAAACTCATCTATACCTTTTTGTAGAGCGGCCCATATTCTGCCAAGATTATAATGATTCTTTCTTTCGCGAACAAAAATCGTAGCATCTTCATCTAATTGATTATTTACAATTTGTACTGCATAGCTTTTAGCCCCTATTGCATGTTTCCAAACAAACTGATCAGTTGGGGAAACAAAAGGAATGTCGGTTGGGTTTTCGGGACTATAAAAGGGGCGTTGGAGTTTTACTGTTTCAATTTTTGTAACTTTATTATTTGTTTCAAATTCTTTAATGTTACTCCAATCGGCGCATTCTTTAGCTTCTTCATTTGCACAGCAAGTGTCTCCGCAAGCAGTTCCGTTTGGATTTAAACAAGAGGCTACTTTAGCTTCAATTTCGACCGTGTTTGCCGGAATGTAAATTTCATCAATTTTTGATTCTGTTACTTCGCTTGCCCAATAAGTTCTTGTTTCTACGTCCCACTCCTCATATATCTTTTCAAACCAAATATCCCAATAAAACCATTCATCTAGATACTCTCCTTCGGTTGGCCAGCAATTAGATTTAGGCCTTGCCACAACTCCCATATCATGAACTTCTGTAACCATTCCCTCTGTACAACATCCAAAAACACATGTTGGAGGAGTAAATCTTATCCTATCCCCAACCTCAATTGTTTCGTTATAAACTTCTTTAGTAATATCTACAAAATAGGATTTTGCTCCTGATACATCATTCCAATAGATTGTAACGGGAGTAGACACACCATTGTTATTATCTTCTGCTGGGGGAGCTCCTTCAATCGTGATGTTGGAAGGAGGAGATATTGATTGTTGAAATTCTGTTTCAAAAGTCCATCGGGGCGTAAGAGCATCATTTTTATAATCACTACGATAATCTACTTCCCACTCATAAACTGTATTGTTTTTGAGTCCTTTAACGCATTGCTCAGAAGTAGTTGATGTTTTTTGGTTATAGTAAGGATCGTCTGTAATATAAATTCTTTCCGTGGTTGTTGGTGATGTTCTCTCATACATTTTTAAATTATAACTATCATACCCCTCAACATCACACCAGTCTAAGGTCACCGGAGTAGTAATAGGAGTAGTTGTTGAATTTTGTGGATTAATAGGCTCACTTGTTGAAATAGTAGAAGGAGAAATATCTTCACATGCCTCTCCTGTCTGACAAATAAAATCTCCATATTGGTTTGTGTTACAATATTCATTTTTATTACATCTAATTACTTGTCCGCTTTCTATAATTGGACTTTCTAGGCAAGAAACTTCCGGCGAACTACTTTCGCAGAATCTCCTTTTTCTTTTTTCAAGAATATCACTTCCATAGATGATGTTGTCTTCTGGAAGAATTCCATCTCCTTCATAGTCTTCTCCCATACAAAGAGTTGATGTCTCTTCCCAACAAAGAGCTCCTACGTGACCGTTTATTTCAGAACATTCTTGAATAAGGTTACCTTGAGCATTGTTAAAACTAAAAAAAACAATTAAAAGGAAAGGAAAAAGAAATAAAATTTTCCAAATATTTTTTTTCATTAATTTATTTTCTCTTTTTTGAATAAGAAAATCAAGTTTAAAAATTAAAATGTTTAGTTAAATTTATCCAATCTTGGATTTTCAAATCTTCAGCTCTTTTCTGGGGGGAAATATTGTTACTAATCAACCACTCTTTCATTATAGGCTTTTCTTTTTCAAGTTTTAAGGAAAAATTATTAATTAATTGTTTTCTCGGATGGGAAAAGCCAGCTCTTACAATTTTAAAAAACTTCTTAATAAAATTTTTTGAATACTGTTTTTCGCGAGAAGTTATTTGAATTACGGCTGAATCTACTTCCGGTTTTGGATAAAAGCAATTCTTAGAAACAAAAAATTTAATTTCTGGCTTTGCATAAAACCAAACAGAAACAGCTAATAAGCTCAATTTTTCTTTTACGTTACATATTCTTTCAGCCACCTCTTTTTGAATCATTAAGGTAATTTTAGAAGGCTTATTCTTGTTTTCTAATAATTTTCTTATTAGCCTTGAGGTTAAATAATAAGGAATGTTAGCTATAACTTTATAGTTTTGAGGTAATATTTTATCTAAATTTACCTTTAAAATGTCTTTTTTGATGATCTGGACGTTTTTTATGCCTAAATTTTTTAAAATTATACACATTTTAGGGTCTTTTTCGACAGCTACTACTTTCTTGACTTTTTTTGCTAATTTTGTAGTTAAATTCCCAACCCCTGGTCCAATTTCTAAAATAACATCATTTTTAAGGGGGTTTGAAGCCTTAATGATCTTATTTATAATATTCTCGTCAACTAAAAAATTCTGTCCTAAGTGTTTAGAAGGGGTAACTCCATAAGTTTTTAACAAGTTTTTCACAGTTTTTATGTTCATTTCTCTTATTTATAACATAATAAGATAAAAAATGATAAAAAGTTATATAAAATAGACTGGGAATAAGGGGGTATTGACATTTTTCTTCAATCTTTAGACAATATACATAATGAGTATTTCTGAAAAAACTAGAAAAATATTAAGGTTAGTTTTAATAGGACCTGTTTTATTTATTCTTTTTCTTTTTCTTTTTCCTAAAGAAGAGGAAGTGGCGGGAATAAACTTAGGTTTGTCTGATATTGATAATGCCCAGCAGAATATTTTTGCAACGCCAATCGATAAGCTGGGGGTAGATAAACCAGAGCTTCTTTTAGTTGATAAGAATTCTTTCAAATCAACTTATCCTCCTTTTACTATTACTACTAAAGTATTAGGTGCTTTAATGGGTGGTCATGATGCTGATGTGGGAACTGAAATTAGGAAGTACACAACAAAGAAGGGAGATAATCTATCTTCTATTGCTGAAAAATTTGACGTCACCGTTGATACTATTGCTTGGGCTAATGATATTAAGACATCAATGATTAATCCGGGCCAAGAATTGATTATTCTTCCGGTAACAGGAGTAATGCATTTAGTGGAAAAAGGAGATAGTATTGAAGAAATAGCTGATAGATATAATGCTGACTCAAGCGATATCATTTCCTTTAATGATTTATCAGGAAGACGGGAACTTTTTGAAGGAGAGATTTTAATTGTTCCTGGAGGCAAACTTTCTACTTATTCATCTGTTTGGGATTATAGTTCTGGATTAAGCGGCTTATCAACTAATGATTATTATGGTCAAAGTCATTCTTACCCTTACGGACAATGTACCTGGTGGGTGGCCCAAAAAAGACCAGTACCTTCTTGGGGAAATGCTAACACATGGATAGATAATGCAGCTGCCTCTGGTTATCGTGTTTGTCGAGGAAGATATTGTATTCCCGAAGTAGGATCAATTGTTTTTCTTAAAGGCCACAGAGTTTATGGTCATGTTGGTTATGTTGAGAGAATAGAAGGTGATCAAGTTATCTTTTCAGAAATGAACTATATTGGTTTAGGAAAAATGAATTATAGGGGTTTAAACATGGGTAGTCCTTTAATCCAAGGTTACATTTACTAATTAAAAAACATAGCTCTCCAGCTATGTTTTCTTAACTCTCTAAGATTGGTTTTATTCAATCTTTTTTAATTTCTTCTTTTTACAATCAATACAAAATCTGGCTTCGGGATGAGCTTTTAATCTTTTTAAGCTTATCTTTTCTCCGCACTCTTCACAAATACCATATTCTTTTGTGTCAATCTTATCTAAAGCGTTTTTAATGTTTTCTAGTCTAGTTTCTAGTAAATATTCAACAGGAAGAAGATTACTGTACTCTTCTACTTCTTCAGCAGCAATATCTAAATCTCCACTGCTTCCTCCGTCACTGAAACGAGGAAAATTAGTTTTCCAGTCTTCCTTTTTCTTTTTATTTTTTTTGGCAAAGCTTTTTAATTGTTCTTCTAAATTCTTTTCCTCCTCCTTTAATTCTTCCTTTAATTTTTTAATTAATTTTTTATTCATAATTCTTCTTTTAATTGTTTTATTCTAGATAAAGGCTTATTTATCTCCTCTAAAGAAATATTATTGTCATTAACTGCTTTTAAGAAGGCATCCATAAGCTTTTCAACGGAACCGGACACTAATTCTAAATCAACTCCGGCCCTTATTGGATAAGTCACAATTTCTTCTGGACTATAATTACTAGACAAAGCATTTGAAGATAAATCATCAGTTATTACTAGAGAACTTCTTCCTAAATTTTGTTTTAAATACTTAATTGCCTCTTCGGAAAAACTAAATGGTAAATCGTTGTCAATTTCTTCACAGATGTAATTAGCGGTTACAATAAATTTTGGCTCTGCCAACATTGCTTCTTTAAACTGAGAAACAGGAGGAATCGATTCAATCAACATTAAGTTTTGATTTGGGTTGGTTAACATTCCAGTATAGCCAGGGAAATATTTGACAGCGCTAAATATTCCAGCCTCTTGATAACCTGAAATTAAATACTTTCCTAATTGCCCAGCTATTTCGGGTTCCTTTTGAAAAGTTCTGTTGTGGATAAAGTCATCTTCCCCTGTCATATCCATTAGGGGAGATAAATTAAGATTAACTCCTAATTTTTTTAATTCTTTCCCTCTTTCCAGTCCAACCTGGTATGATTCAGTAGTGGTTGCTATTTCTGATTGAGTAGTTAATTCATCTAAGAAATCAATAGCTACAATTGAACCTCCTTCCTGATTAATAGCAACTATTAAAGGATTATCTGTGGTTTCCAAAGAAAGAGCTTGTAGATCTTCAACCAGCGAATTGATTTGATAGGAACTTAAAACATTTTGTGATCTAATTAAAATTCCTCCTGGATAGTATTTTCTGAAGAAGTTTTCCAATTCAGGGCTTAAAGTAGTTCCTTCGAAACTAACAATAAATAACTGACCTATTTTTTTCCTGGTTAAATCATTTATGCCGGCTATTGATTGTTCTGCTCCCTCAAAAGATTCAGCAAGTATCAAATAATTATTAATAACTGTATAGCAAAGAGATAAAGAATAATCAGAAGAGCTTTTCAAACAACGGATATCTCTTTCTTGAGCTTTGAAGTCTTGGAACAAAGATTCTTCTTCCTCTTCGGGGGTTTCTGTCTGTTCTTCTTCC
>CAYSZX010000004.1:35767-45223 GCA_964435835.1 uncultured Candidatus Saccharibacteria bacterium
CTGATAAAGGAAAGGAAAGAGCTTCGGTAGTTTTAATAATTAAGCTTTTTTCTATTTCGTCATCTTTTATGGTTCCCATCAAGTTATAATTTTCGACATGGAGCTTTTTTAAAAGCTCAGAGGAAATCTCAATATTAAAAAGTTTTTCTATATCACTCAAAGGAATTGGTTTTCCTTCATGGTCTTTAAAAATTATTCTATTTAATCCTTCTTCAGATAATTCTTCTTTTTTTAATTCCTGGCTAGCAGGAACTATTTTTTGTTTTTCTCCAAGATTAATAGAAAGAGTTTCATTTACACTAGCAAAAGATTCTGGAATAAAGATTTCTTCTTTTTCTTCTTCTTCCTCTTCTTCAATAACAACAGGAGGATTATAGAGATTTTCTTGGGTGGTGAAAAACCAATAACTTCCACCCCCAATCAAAAGAAGAACTAAAACAAAGGCGGCCCGAACTAAAATTTTACGGGAAGATTTTGATTTTTTTGAAAATTCTGGAACAACTGGAGTTTCTTGTTCCGTCTTCTCCTCCTTTTCTTTCTTTTTTCTTTTTTCCTTTTTTAATCCCAGAAGAGAGATATCTTTTCCTTCTTGATCAGCCTTCGTTTCGCGAATCTTTCTAATGTCCTTTTTCATTGTTCTAATATCGTCTCTTTTTAAAAACTTTATTTTTTCTTCTTCTTTTCTTTCTTTCCCTGTTTTTTCTTTTCTTTCTTTCCCTGTTTTTTCTTTCATTAATCCTATGTCTTTAGATTCTCGAGGGGGTTGTGACTCTTGTTTTTTATCTTGCTTTCCAACAGGGCTTTTAGAAGCTTTCTTTTGACTTTTTTCTTTTTCTTTCATTAATTCTATATTATTAGGATCTTGCGGGGTTTTTTGAGGCTCTTGTTTTTTATCTTGCTTTTCAGAGGAACCTTTAGATTTTTTATTTTCGACTTTCTCTTTTTTCTCTAATTCCAAAATCTCTTTTTCGAGATCCTTTGGCTCTTTCTTTTTTTCGTCTTCCATAAATTAATGTTTTTTAATTAAAGATAAATCAATTTCTCCTTTATCTTTATCTACGGAAATAACTTTGACGGTTACAGTATCTCCTTTTTTAACCACATCTTCTACTTTATTTACTCTTCCTTTTGATAATTTTGAAATATGAATTAAACCTTCTTTTCCAGGAACAATTTCAACAAAAGCTCCAAAATCTAAAATCCTTTTAACTTTTCCCGTAAAAACTTCACCTACTTTAATTTCTTTGGTAATTTTCTTTATATGTTCCATGGCTTTCTGAGCATCATCTTTTTTCTCTGAGGTTAGAAAAACTGTTCCGTCATCTTCAACATCAACAGTAACTTCATAATCTTCTATTATCTGATTAATAGTTTTTCCTCCCGGTCCAATTAAATTTCCTATTTGGTTTTCTTCAATCTTGAAACTAATAATTCGGGGAGCAAGCGGAGAAAGATCCTTTCTTGGTTGGGGAATAGCTTTACTCATTTCTTGTAATATTTTTAATCTAGCTTTCTCACCTCTTTTTAGGGCTTTTTCCATTATCTCTTCAGTAATTCCTTCTATCTTAATATCCATTTGAATAGCAGTTATTCCTTTTTTGGTTCCGGCCACCTTAAAGTCCATATCTCCATGATGATCTTCAGGTCCCTGGATATCAGTTAAAATCTTGTAATCGCCTTTTTCATTACTTACTAACCCTAAGGCAACACCAGTTACGTGCCTTTTAATAGGCACGCCAGCGTCCATTAAAGCCAAAGATGAGCCTGAGATTGCTGCCTGGCTAGTAGAGCCGTTAGAGGAAAGGATTTCGGAAACAATACGGATAGTATAAGGAAAATCTTCAACGTTAGGAATAAGTGGTAAAAGGGCGCTTTCAGCTAAACGACCATGTCCCAGCTCCCTTCTTCCAGGCGCTCTTAAAAAACCGGTTTCTCCTACTGAGTAAGGAGGAAAATTATAGAAGTGCATAAATCTTTTTTCTCCCTCATGCTCAACAGTCTGAATCAATTTCGCATCACCAGGACTCCCTAAAGTTAAAACTGATAAGGCCTTGGTTAGTCCTCTTCGGAAAAGGCCTGAGCCATGAGCTCTTGGTAAAAAACTAATTCGACAATTCAAATCTCTGACTTTATCTAAATCTCTTCCGTCAAATCTTTTTTTACCAGCAAGAATATCTCGATGCATTATTTTATCTATCTCTTCGTTAAAAAAATCATCAATAAAATTAAGCTCTTTTTCATTGTCTTCCCCGATAAAGTCTGCCAATTCTTCCTTGAGAGTATTTATTTTTTCGCTTCTTTCAGGTTTACCTTTTGTATAAAGAGCCTTTTCTAATTTATCGCCAATAAACTTTCTAAATTTTTCTTTAATTTCATCAAAGCTTTCTTTTTTCAGAGTAATTTTTTCTTTTCCTACTTTCTTAATAATTTTCTTTTGGAATTCAAGAACTTTTTTCAAATGAGGTTTAGCTAAAGAAAAAGCTTTAGTAACAACTTTTTTATCTATTTCTTTTGACTCTCCCTCAATCATATTAATTAAAAGTTTTCCGTCTTTTTCAGAAACAGCAAAAACAATATCTAATTCACATTCTTTTCTTTCTTCAAAGGTAGGATTTAAAATATAATTATCTTTAATTTTACCTACTCTGATAGCAGCAACAGGCCCATTCCAAGGAACGTCTGAAATAGCAAGAGCAATTGAAGAAGCAATTAATCCCAAAACACCAGGGTCATTTTCCTGATCAAAAGAAACTAAAGTATTAATAACTTGAACTCTCTTTCTCATTCCTTTAGGAAATAATGGCCTAATAGATCTATCTATTAATCTTCCGTGACATATTTCTCTAGTTGAAGGTTTACCTTCTCTTCTTGTGAAGCGCGATCCAAGTATCTGGCCTTCCGCATAAAACCTTTCCCGATAATCAACAGTTAAAGGAAAGAAATCAAGGTCTTGCTTTGCTTTTTGCATAGCCACAGTAGTTAAAAGGAGAGTATCTCCATATTGTAAAAAAACAGAACCATTGGCCTGTTCTACAATATCTTCAAGATTAGCAATTAAGTCCCTTCCTCCAAGATTTACTTTTATTTTATTCTTCATATTATTTTAAAAGATATTTTTTAGCATTTTTGTCCATATCGATAAACTCATCAGCGTCTTCTTTAAGTTGAGCGGAAGTTGCTTTTCCAAAAGCAATAACTTCTACTCTTTTTCCATGATTTTTTAAATACTCAATAAGTTGTAAAAAATCGCCATCTCCAGAGGCTAAAATTAAAGTGTCAATTCCGGGTGAAATTCTAATTGCGTCAACAGCTATTCCAACATCCCAGTCTGCCTTTTTAGCTCCTCCTTTAAATTCTTTTAAATCTTTAACTCTTGTTTCAATTCCTAATTTTTCTAAAGCTTCATGAAAAGCCTTTTCCTCTTGAGATTTAGTTTTAATAACGTAAGCTAAAGCTCTAATTAAAATCCTGTCAGCAACAGCGGTCTTTAAAACTTCATAAAAGTTAACTTTTGCTCCCTTATGTAGGTTCTTAGCGCAATGATAAAGATTTTGAGTGTCGATTAGAAGAGCTACTTTTTGTCCCGGATGCTTTATTTGTTTCATCTTATTTTTTAAGCCCTAGTTTTTTTATAAGTTTTTTGTATCTCTTTTTCTCGTTTGTTTTTAAATACCTCAAAAGCTTTTTCCTTTCAGCAACCTTTTTTAATAAGCCTTTTTTGGAATGAACGTCCTTTGGATGATTATTTAGGTGCTCTAAAAGTTCCTTAATTTCTTCAGTAAGTAAAGCTATTTGAACTTCAGGCGAACCCGTATCTTCTTTATGGGTTTTATACTGATCTATTATTTTTTGTTTTGTTTTTTGTTTCATAGTTTTTTTATTATAGCATCTTTTTTTATTTTAAAAAGAAAACCTTTAATTTAACTTAAAAAATTAAAAATTTGTGCCCTCGAGAGGGATCGAACCCCTAGTCTTGACTTTAGAAGAGTCCTGCTTTATCCATTAAGCTACGAGGGCTTTTTAATTTCTCCCGTTTAATATAGCATAAAATTAAGAGAAATAAAGGGCTTTTAACTTGAAGTTTAAATTTAATTAAGGTAAAAACTTAATTGACCTGAGATAAATAAAGTGATAAAAATAAGCTATAAAAGCGGGGCATAGTGCAACGGCTAACACGAGTCCTTTGGGAGGATTTAATCCGAGTTCGAATCTCGGTGCCCCGACTGCGGGTGTCGTATAATGGCTATTATCTGGCCCTTCCAAGGCCATGATGAGGGTTCAAATCCCTTCACCCGCTCCAATTAATGCAAAAAAATGTTAAAGAATTTTCTAACAAGCTTAAAAGGTCTTTTTTTAAAAGACCTACTTTAAAAGTATCTAAAGATCTTATCGGAACCTACTTAATAAACACTAGAGAAGAAAAACCAATTATTGGTAAAGTTACAGAAACAGAAGCCTATATTGGAGCAATAGATAGTGCTTCTCATGCCTATAAAAAAAGAACTCCCAGAACAGAAGTTCAATATGGGAAGCCAGGCTTAGCTTATACTTATCTAATTTATGGAATTCATACTTTATTCTGTGTTGTTACTGAACCAAAAGAAAAAGGAAGCGCTGTTCTTATTCGTTCGCTGGAACCAATTCAAGGCAAGGAATTAATGGCTGAATTTAGAGATCTTGATAAAGAAATAATAAACAAGAAACCAGAAAAACTATGCTCCGGACCAGGAATTTTATCGCAAGCTTTTAATTTTAGCAGAAATCTTTCCGGTAAAGATCTATGCTCTCCCGCCAGTAAGATTTTCTTTACTAAGGGAGAAAGCAGCAATACTGAAATTAGAAAAGGGAAAAGAATAGGTATAGATTATGCCAAAGAAAAAGATATCAATCGTCTTTGGCGGTTTTATCTAGAAGGAAGTTCGTTTTTATCTAATTAAAAAAGCCCACTAAGAGTGGGCTTTTCATTACTTAGCGTATTCTACAACTCTAGTTTCTCGGATAACAGTTACTTTTATCTCACCAGGATATTTTAATTCCTGTTGAACTTTCTCGCTTATTTTCTGAGCTATCTTTTTAGCCTGAAGATCGCTTACCTTATCTGGTCTAACAAAGACCCTGATTTCACGTCCTGCTTGTAAAGCCCAGGCTTTTTTAACTCCCTGGAAAGATTCAGCTAGTTCTTCTAGGTCAGACAATCTCTTTAGATATTTTTCTAAAGTATCTTTTCTAGCCCCTGGTCTTGCTCCGGATATTTGGTCAGCTGTTTGGACAATAACAGCTTCAATGCTTTCATAAGGATAGTCTTCATGATGAGAACGCATTGCTTTTATTACCTCATCTTTAATCCCGAATCTCTTTAAAATTTTAATTCCTATTTCAACGTGAGAACCTTCAATCTCATGATCAACTGATTTTCCAATATCATGCAGTAGACCAGCCTTTTTACAAACAGAAGCGTTAGCGCCGATTTCTTGAGCTAATCCAGAAGCTAGATAAGCCACTTCAATAGAATGTAATAGAACATTTTGTCCGTAACTTGTTCTGAATTTTAATCTTCCTAGCAATTTAATCAATTGCGGTTCTAAACCAACAAGGTTTAATTTGTAGGCAGCCGTTTCTCCGGCTTTTTTAATCTCCTTGTTTATTTCTTCGGTTACTCTCTCAACTCTTTTTTCAATTCTGGCTGGTTGGATTCTGCCATCTCTTATCAATTTCTCTAAAGATCGTTTAGCTATTTGTCTTCTGACCGGATTAAAGCTTGAAATAACTACTGATTCTGGAGTTTCATCAACTATTAATTCCACTCCCGTTTCTCTTTCAAAAGCCCTAATGTTTCTTCCTTTTCTTCCAATTATTCTTCCTTTGATGTCTTCATCAGGTAAATCAACTGTACTAGTTGTTATTTCTTGTGATTGGTCAAGAGCGCATTTTTGAATTACGGTTGATAAAATTTCTTTAGCTTTTTCTTCATATCTTTCATAGCCGTCTTCTTCTAGTTTTTTAATTCTTTTAGCAATATCTACTTCATATTTATCTTCTGCTTTCTTTAAAATTCTTTTCTTGGCTTCTTTTTCAGTTAAACCAGAAATTTCTTCTAACTTCTCCATGGTTTTTTCATTAAGATTTTCTATTCTTTCTTTTATTTTTTTCAATTCTTTTACTCTTTCTTTGTATCTTTTCTCTTTCTTTTCAAATTGTTTAGTTCTTTCATCTAAAGCTTCTACTTTCTTCAGTAGAGTTTGTTGCATCTTAAGAGTCTTCTTTCTTTCTTTCGATTCTCTTTTTTCTGCCTTTTTAAGAATAAGAGAAGCTTTTTCTTTTGCGTCAGACAAAATCTTTTCTGCTTTTTCTTTCGCTTTTCCAATTCTTTTTTGAAGCTTAGCTTCAATAGTTTTCCAATCTTTTTTAGCTATTAGCTGTCTAGCGTAATAACCTAAAAGAGTACCTACAGAAAAGGCAGCTATTCCTGTAGCTAAAAAGTTTGTTAAATCCATTTTTTTAAATGGAAGATTGGCTTTTTCGCACTATTTAACTTAAAACAAGTCTAATTTTAAATAGACCGATAATTTAGAGTTAATATTTTAAGCTTTGTAAAATGCACTTTAAGAATTTTAATTTAAAATTAAGAAATCCATTCTATCTTTTCTAATGCGAAATAATCCAAAATCCAAAGTTATATTTAATCGTCTTTATTAAGAAAATAATATCTTAATACAATTAAATTATAGCAGAAGGTTAATTAAAAATCAAAAACTTGCTTATTGAAGAATGTAAAGTAAAATAAAAAAATCCCTTTTTATTAAAAATACAAAAAAGGGTAAAAATTAGTTCTTCTTTTGATATATTGTTCTTATTATGATTACTGTTGAAATTATTGCAATGGTAGGGACACCGATATATAAAATTACTTCCTTGGGTGACCACTTTAAGAATATACCTTCAGGCAGATCAGGATCATTTTCCTTTAGAACTTTTACAATAACTGTATCTGAAACAGAATTACTAGATTCGTCTTTAATAGTAATAGTATAACTATATTCTCCTTTGGACAATCCATCGACATTAACAATAATTGATTCTCCCCAACTCCACTCTCCTGATTTAATCTCTAACCCATTTCTGGCGATTGAGTAAGTATCAGGATAATCTCCATAAGCAGTCCAAACTATTCTATTCCCACTAGCGCCCTCTCTATAAGTAATATTATTTGGGCGACTAAGGGAGGGTTTATCAATAGCGATTTTGGTAAGAGCAAGATCACTACTCCCAGCCCCAACACTTGTTGTTTCTCCTACAATGTAAATATCTTTTTTGTCAACATATATCGATTCTCCAAACTCGTCTTTTTGTCCTCCCCATATTTTACTCCCAATAATGTGTCCATCTTTACTCAATTTTACAAGAGTGAAATCGGGCGAGGATGGAGTTGACCAACTGGTTCCAAGGGCATAGAGATAGTTGTTTGTACTTGCGATAGAGTTACCATAACAAATAGAAGACGAACCTGCATCCCATGTCTTACTCCAAAGAACATCGCCGTTAGTGTTCCACTTTGTAATTACAAAACTGGCAGAGTCGGTAGAAAGAGTAATAACACTCCCAATAGTGTAAAGATAATTTCCGTCGACTATAATAGAGCTTCTTTCAATTTCTTCATTTTTGCTTCCCCATATTTTACTCCAGATACCTCTTCCTTCCTTGCCTAGCTTTATAAGCATAAAATCATTGTTGTTGGTTTCATTATTGTAGCTTCGCCCGAAAACATAAAGATAGTTTTCTTTACTAGCAATAGATCTAAAATTCCCGAAGTATCTATCTTGTACGTTTTTGTTCCAAACAATATTGCCCTCCGTGGTCCATTTAGTGAGCATTTCACTTCCTAGAGTATAAAGATAATTCCCGTCGCTTGTGATAGAATTAAAATGATATTCTTCTTGTAGTATTCTGCTCCAAATAATATCTCCATCCTTGCTCCATTTTATTATAGTGGAGTTTCGCCAATCTTCTTCCCGGCTTCCTGATTCCCCGACAGTATATATGTAGTTCTCGTGGATACAAATTGATTCACCCCATTCAGAATAATTTGCTCCCCATGTTTTACTCCAGATAACACTTCCATCCTTGCTCCATTTTATAAGAGAAAGATCAGCAGAATTATTAGTTCCGAAACTAGTCGTGTAGCCGAGGGTGTACAAAAAACTCTCGTCGCCTGTTATAGAGTTGCCTTTATCTACATCATTTCCTCCCCAGGTCCTCCATATTTCAGGAGAAGAAGTTTCAATTAATCCTGTATTTTCTGAGTAATCAGAATCACTAATTAAAAGACTAGTATTAATACCTATCAATACAATTATAATAGATATACTTAGCATTACTTTACTTTTTTTCAAGTTTTTTCAACCTCATGTATAGATTTTAAATGTCTATCGATATGATAAAACTCTTTTTTATTGTTGTCAAACTTTTTGTGTTGTTCTTCAGTAAAATGTCTAGGTTAATTTTTCAGTAAAATGTCCGCTTTTAAGAATATCAAGCAATAAAGCGAACATGGTTTTTCAATTTAAAATAAGCCAAACCAAGACAGAGAAAGAAGCTAGATAATTTTTGAGAAATAGGACATTTTACTGAAGAATTGGTTAGGATGTTTTTTGGGGGGCAACAAATTTAACGTGAGAATTCCGAATTTTTAAAAAAAAGCGACTTAAAGTAAGTCGCTTGCGATATAAATTTGGATTATAAATAGTATAATTTTTAATCAGGCAGTAGTCGATGTAGTAAAGTTAATATGGTAGAAAACAATAGAAGAGTCTCTTTGAGAGGGTGAATACCAATTACCAGCTTTATCTTGAGTGCGAACATATACCCAACAACTTTTTCTTCCTTCAAAACAAGCTTCTTCTCCTGGACCGACAGAAATGGTTTGAGGGGTATTACACTTTCTTTCTTTCCATCCAGAAACAACTTCTTCCCCATTTGGACCAATTGCTCCCACCAAGTATTGGCAAGTTTTAAGACCGGAGCCTCGATCTTCATCTATAACTTTTATCTGAAAATCGTCGCTATGCCAAGTCCCACTAAGAGGTGAGATAATCATTGAAACAGGTGGAGTCTCGTCATTTTCATATCTTTCCTTTTCTTTAATTTGTTCTAGGAAGTTACAAGCTATATTAATACCTGCTCCTGTTATAATTAATACCATTAAAACAGTCCAAACAATTATTTTACTTTTTTTCAGTTTTTTTCACCTTTTAATTTTAAGAACTTATCTAGCATGCTAACACAATTTGTATTGATGTCAATAATTACAATAATTCAAAACTTGTAATTTTGGCCAAGTTTGTAAAATAAAAAAATGACTTAATTAAGGTCTTTAACTGAGTCAATAAAAACTTTATATTTTTTATTTAAATAAATCTTCGATTACTGAAGGAACTCCTTTAGCAAACAACATTATTG
>CAYSZX010000005.1:0-13939 GCA_964435835.1 uncultured Candidatus Saccharibacteria bacterium
CCTCCAATATGACCTATTTCTCCTCCTAAAGAAATAGTTATTCCTTTTGGCTCTAAGCTTCGAGCATATTCAGCTAATTCAGCAGTTAAAGAGTAGTTAAGTTTTTGTTGTTGATCTAAATTTTCTTTTGAATGATCAACAAGAGTTGAAATATCTAAATCAATATTGTAAAGACCAGCTTCAATAGAATTTTTAATAAGTTTTTTTACTTTGTTAATTTCTTCTTTTTGAGGATTCTTTTTATCTTTTGCTTTAATTTGAAAATGGTCACCTTGAATGAAAAGGGGACCCTTAAAGTCCTCATGAATAGCAGCAGCCATAATTGCTGAAGAATATTCGGCAGGAGATTGATCCGTATAACCTATTTCTGATTGAGCTATTTCAAAAACTAAAGTCCCTATTTCTTTTTCAAGAGCTAATTGAAAAATTGATTGGGCTATTTCATAAGTCCAGGCTCTAATATTGATAGCGGGAACAGTAAAATTCAAAGGAACTTCTTCTTTAGCTCTTGCCTTGTAAAGATTATTAGTTGAAGAAAAGAAAATTCCTTTTTCTTTTCCTATTTTTCTAATTTTAGATTGAGCCTCTTTCTTCTTGTCCCCAAAAGTAGCATCCCAGGCTAATTTATCTATTTTTTTTCTTTTTATCATAATTTAATTTAGGGGGTTGATTTTTTATTAGTATTACGCTATTATCTTTCTAATTGTTACCTTTGCTTAAAAAGTAACAATTTTTTTAATAATAACATTTTTATTGACATTGATATAGAAAACAGTAGGTTTTATTGGTAAAATATAACCAAGTAAATTATGTTAAAAGACAATAAAAAAAGAAGATTTTCGCCCACCTTAATGATAGTTATCTCTTGCTTATTTTTAGGAATAGGCTTGTTTACTTCTGGTCAAAGAGAAAGACAAGTTATCTTAAAAGATTCTAATTTTATTCTTTCTCAAAACAGCTTTCTGGTTCCGCTATCTAATCCTGCTAACCCTGACTTAGAAGTTGTAAGCAAATTTAAAACTGTAATAACTGCTTATTCAAGTACTCCTGAACAAACAGATGAAACTCCCTTTATTACAGCCTCTAACAAAACTGTCCAAGATGGCATTGTTGCTAATAATTACTTTCCTTTTGGAACAAAAATTAGAATTCCAGAATTATATGGTGACAAAGTTTTTGTAGTTGAAGATAGAATGCATTGGAGAAAAAGCAATTATCAATTTGATGTTTGGCACTCAAATTACGAAGAAGCTGTTGATTTTGGCGCTGAAATAACTTACGTAGAGGTCTTAGGTAGATAAACTTAAAGTAATAAACAGAAAAGCACTCATTAGATGAGTGCTTTTTTATATTTCTGTTTTTCTGTGGGTTCGTGTGCCGCGAGTGGGATTTGAACCCACACGAGCTTTCGCTCACGACATTTTAAGTGTCGCGTGTATGCCATTCCACCACCGCGGCTTATTACCTTTTTGAGGCCTGGGTGGGAATTGCACCCACGTGTGTCGATTTTGCAGATCGATGCCTTGCTACTTGGCTACCAGGCCTATTCTTGGTTTTTTATCTTATTTAAAAGTTCTTCAACTTTTGCTGCTTTTTCTACTCTTTCCTCTATTTTAAAGATGATTTTAGGAACAGGTCTTATCTTTAATTCTTTGTTTAGTTTCTGTTGAATATGATAAACTTCTTTCTTTAAAGATTCAACAACTTCTTCTGTCTTTTCTTTAGGGATAATATTAATGAAGACTCTGCTTTTAATCAAGTTAGGAGTAGTTTTCACTCGAGTTATAGTTATTAAAGTGTCTTTTGGCCTTCCAAATTCTTTTAAAGGGATTTTACCTAAAGTCTTTTTAATAAGAGTATTTACTTTTTTAACTCTTCTTGACATTTTCTAAAGTTCCTTTTTCTTTTCTTTTTGTAAAAACAACAAGAATATCTCCTTTTTCTATTCTTTCGGAACCTTCATATAATATTCCTACTCTTTCTCCTCGAGAAGCTCTTTCAATGTCTTTTTGCTTTCTTTGTAAATTAATCATCTTTCCTCTATCAATTACTTTCTTATCTCTAATAACCTCAATAAGAGTTCCTCTTTTAGCTGTTCCTTTAGTTATTCTGGCTCCTACTATTTGTCTGTTTTTCTTTTTCCAGAAAGTAGCTACTACTTTTAGCTTAGCTAAATTAATTCTAACTGTTTCCGGAGAAAGTCGATTTTCCATTAGTTTTCTAACTGCTTCAACAAGCTCATAGATAATTTCAAAATTAAAGACTCTTACGTTAACATCTTCTTTGGAAAGGAGATTCTCACCAGTTGAAGTTGTTTTTACTCTGAACCCTAAAACAACGGCATCAGAAGTTTTAGCCATTCTAATATCATTTTCATTAACTTCTCCTACTTCTAATTTTAGAACATTGATAGCTATCTTTTCTTGAGGGATTTCTTTAAGGATATCATTAATTGCTTCAGCTGAACCTCTTACGTCTGTTTTAATAATTAAGTTTAATTTCTTTTCTTCGGGTTCTGCCTGGACTTTTTCAATTTTCTTTCTTTTTGTTTTTTCAACTTGTTCTTTAGCTTTTTCTAAAGAAGGAAAAACCTTTACTTTTTCTCCTACTCTTGGAGCTTCTTCGAAACCTAGTAGTAAAGCGGGGTCTGAAGGATACACTTCGGAAACTTGCTCTCCTCTAAAATCTTCTAGAGCTTTTATTTTTCCTATTGTTGAGGAGGTAGCAATAATATCGCCAACTGATAAAGTTCCTTCGTTGACGATTAAAGTAGCCAAAGGACCCCTTTTGTTGTCTATAAAAGATTCTATAATTATTCCTTGACCTCTTTTTGAACTGTCAGCTTTAAATTCTTCCATTTCTGCAACTAGCGATATCAAATCTAATAATTCATCTACTCCTTTTCCTGTTTCGGCTGAGATTTCAGCTGAAGGAATATCGCCTCCTAAATCTTCAACAACAAAATCTCTTTGTTGTAATTCCCCTTTTGCTTTATTTGGATTTGCTCCTGTCTTGTCCATCTTATTGAAAGCAATTATTACTGGAATTTCTGTTTCTTTAATACAATTAATTACTTCTTTGGTTTGATCTTGAACTCCTTTACAACTGTCAATAACCAAAATAGCAATATCAGCTGCTTTGGCGCCTCTTGACCTCATTTGACAAAAAGCTTCATGACCGGGGGTATCAATAAAAGTTATCTTTTTATCGTCTTTCTTAACTTGGTAAGCTCCAATATGTTGAGTGATTCCTCCTGATTCTCCTTCTGCAACTCTGGCTTCTCTTATCTTATCCAATAAAGTAGTTTTACCACAATCAATGTGGCCCATTATTACAACAACTGGCGGTCTTGTTTTTATTTTTTTATTCTTTTTTGTCATCTTTAATTAGTTTTAATTCCTTTGCTTTTTTAATTGTTTCTTGTTCTTCTTCAATTAATTTATATTTAGATTCTCCCCTTTTAATTGGTTTGGCAAATATTCTATTTCTTTCCTTACTGTAAAGACTGGTTAAAAGCAAACCATTATCATTTTTATCTAATAGAGCAACAGAAAAGCTTTGATCTCCTCCTGTTTCTCTGAAGGGAGTAAATCTGGTTATTCCTATCTTCTGGATTGTTAATTGAATCTTATCCTGAAGTTCTTTAATTTCTTTGGAATTATTTTGAACTTCTTTTTCAAGCTTTTCTAATTTAGAAACTAGCTCTTTAAAGTTTTTTGGTTTCTTCTTTTTTGAAAAAAAATTAATCATAAATTTCTTAAGCGGAGGGGGTGAGATTTGAACTCACGATAGCTGTAAAGCTATAGTAGTTTTCGAAACTACCCCTTTCAGCCACTCAGGCACCCCTCCTTCTTTAATATCTAATATTATTAAAATTATCATTTTATTGGACTAAAATCAATCAATCTTTAATGTGGTTTTTAATAATGCTATTATTAAAGATATGAAGAAAAAGATAGCTATTGTTGGTTTTGGAGGAAGAACAGGAACAATGTTTGCTTTTGAATTAGGAGAACAAAATGAAGTTTTAGGTGTTTCTAAAAAAGCAACCTTAGAATTTTTAAAAGAAAATAAATTATATGTTAAAAGAGACGGATCACGTTTCCCTGTAGAAGGAAGAGTGGTTACTGATACCAAATTCTCGGAGGAAAATAGACCCGATATAATGTTCTTAGCTATTGGAAATCCAATTTCTGAAACTTTAAAATATTATTATCAGAAATGTGGTTCTGAAAAGCCAATTTTTGTTCTTTCGCAAAATGGAATAAATGCTATTGATTCAGCAAAAAAGGCTTTAGGAGAGAATGCAAACATAGTAAGAATGGTTTTATTTAATGCTATCAGTAGAGAAAGAAACACTGTTAAGTATTCTAGCCCGATAAAAGTTGCTTTGGCTCAGGCTTTAGGGAATAAAGGAGTTGACGAGGTGGCAGAAATATTAAAAAACTCTGATTTTAAAGTTGATCAGTTTCCTAAAAAAGAAGCTAAAAACATCGAGTTTTCAAAATTGTTTTTAAATTTAATAGGAATGGCTTCTGCTTCTAAAGGTTTATCTATTAGAGAGGGTTTTACATCAAAGGAGATTTTTAGAGAAGAAATAAAAGCTTTAAAAGAATATGTGGAAATTGTAAGATCAGCAGGAGGAAAATTTGTAAACTTTTCTAATTATCCTATTAAATTATTTGTTTTTCTTGTTTCTTTACCGGTTAGCTTGTTAATTCCATTTAGAGAAAAATTAGCTGGGATAATTACTAAAGGAAGAGGAGATAAACCAAAAGATTTGAGAGAGATAGATTATTATAATGGGGCAGTAGTTGATTTAGCTAATCAATTAAAGACAGAAAAAAAAGGAAAAGCAGAAGATTATTCTGGCAGAGAAAAAACCGATATTACTCGAGATTTTAATCCTCGAGTTGCTATTAATCAGAAAATTTACTGGAGAGCAGCAAAAAGAATAAGAGAAGCTTAATTTCTTTGATTTGAAAAATCATTGTGCTATAAAAAGAAAGAATTTTAAATAATTTTTAATTTAAAATGTTACCTAAAAAATATAATTATCAAAAAAGAGAAAAGTATTGGAGAGAATTTTGGCAAGAAAATAAAATCTATAAATTTGAAGAAGATTCTTCAAAGCCGGTTTATTCTATAGATACTCCGCCTCCTTATGTAAGTGCTGAACATCTTCATGCTGGTCACATAATGAGCTATTCTCAGGCCGAATTTATAGCCAGATTTAAAAGAATGAACGGATTTAATGTTTTTTATCCAATGGGTTTTGATGATAATGGTTTACCAACCGAAAGATTTGTAGAAAAGAAATACAATATAGATAAATCTAAAGTTGAAAGAAGTGAATTTATAGATCTTTGTTTGAAAGAAACTAAAAAAGGAAGGAAAAATTACGAAGACTTATGGACTAAATTAGGAATATCTGTAGATTGGTCTAAAACATACAGCACGATTAATCCTTTGTGCCAAAGAGTTTCTCAATGGTCATTTGTTAATCTTTTCAAAGATGGGAAAATTTACAGGAAAAATTCTCCAGTTCACTGGTGTTCTCATTGTCAAACAGCTATTTCCCAAGCTGATTTAGAAGATAAAGAGTTAACATCAAATCTAAATTACATTGATTTTTCAATAAAAGGAGAAAAAAGAACTATAGCGACGACTAGACCAGAGCTTCTTCCAGCTTGTGTAGCTATTTCTGCTCATCCCGAAGATAAGCGTTACCAAAAATTAAAAGGGAAAAAGGTAACTATTCCTCTTTTCAATTATCAAGTTCCTGTTTTGTTTGATGAATCAGTAGATCCCGAATATGGAAGTGGTTTAATGATGGTTTGTACTTGGGGAGATTCTGAAGATGTAGAGAAGTTCTACAAGTTTGATCTTTCAACTAGACAAGCTATTGATAAAACCGGAAAAATGACTGAAATGGCCGGAGATTATGAAGGCCTTACTATTCCAGAAGCTAGAAAAAAGATAATAAAAGATTTAAAGAAAGAAGGTTATTTAGTAAAACAAGAAAAGTTAACTCATTCAGTTAATGTTCACGAAAGATGTGATACTCCAGTCGAGTTTATTCCTACTGCTCAATGGTTTATTAAAATTTTGGATTTTAAGAAAGATTTTTTAAAAAAAGGAGAAGAATTAAACTGGTATCCTCAACACATGAAACAGATTTATGATGACTGGGTGGAAGGGATTAGTTATGATTGGTGTATTTCAAGACAAAGATATTATGGAGTTCCTTTTCCTATTTGGTATTGTAATGAATGTGGAGAACCAATCTTAGCCGAAGAAGATTCTTTGCCAGTTGATCCTTTGGAGGATGGACCTCCAGTAAAAAAATGTCCTAAATGTGATTCTAAGGATATTGTTCCCGAAAAAGACGTTTTGGATACTTGGGCAACATCTTCTTGTACTCCTTTTATTGATGCTGAATTAGTTGAAGATGAAAAATTAAAAAAGGAAATATTTCCTAATACCTTAAGACCTCAGGCTTTTGAGATAATTAGAACTTGGCTTTTCTTTTCAGTTGTTAAGTCTCATTTTCATTTTGATAAACTTCCTTTTAGAGATGTAATGATTGCTGGTCATGGTTTGGATAAAAAAGGAGAGAAGATTTCAAAAAGAAAAGGGAATTATGTAAATCCTGATAAGTTATTAAAAGAATATGGAGCTGATGCTATTAGATATTGGGCAACAGGAGCAAGTTTGGGAGCTAATCATAGATTTACCATTGAAGAAGTTAAAAAAGGAAAATATTTGGCCAATAAGATTTGGAATGCTTCTCGTTATTGTTCGATGAATTTGGAAAATTATAATTTTAATGAAAAGGTTGAATTAGAGCCTGAAGATAAATGGATTCTTCATCAATTAAATTCAACCATTAAACAAGTAACAGAAGCTTTTCGAAGTTATCAATATGCTAAAGCTAGACAAGCTTTGGATGATTTCTTTTGGGCAACCTTCTGTGATTATTATTTAGAGATTATTAAACACCGATCTGACGAGGAAGCTGTTAAATATAGTCTTTATACTTGTTTATTAAATATTATTAAACTTTATGCTCCGATTCTTCCTTTTATTACAGAAGAAATTTATCAGAATTTTTTCAAAGAAGATATAGGAGAAATAAGTATTCATAAAACTGATTGGCCCGAGCTTAAGAAAGATAGAAATTTAAAAGGAAAAGAATTAAAAGAGGTTCAATATTTTATTGAAGAAATTGATAATATTAGAAAAGAAAAAACAGATAAAGAATTAACAGGAAGGGATTCGTTAGAAGAATATTCTTTTAAAACCAAAATAGATAAGGATATTTTTGGTCATAAACTTAAAAAGATTTTTAAGATTAAAAAACTAAAATTTTAATACTTAAAAACAAAAAACTATCTGGGTTACAGATAGTTTTTTTCTTTATCCTTTCTTTTTTTCTTTTCTAGGTTCATAACTTGATAGTTACGCCCTTAAAAAAATGAAAAAAAGAAAGGTAAAGATTAATTAAGAATATATTAAAAAGTAGTAGAATTCGGCTTCAGTCTCGAAATAAACGAGACTGATGCCCGCACAATTCTCTAGAATCATACGGACTAGTCCTCTCCTTTTCATGGTTCTTGCCTCTTTTACCAAGTTCTTAATCTTGGCTTTAATCTTACTCATTATTCCCATTATTGACATTTTATATCACTATCTTAATTATACTATTTGCTTTAAGAGCAGTCAAGAAAAAAGCCACGCAAAAAGTTTGCGTGGTTTTTATGGTGGGCGCGATAGGATTTGAACCCATGACCTCCTGTATGTAACACAGATGCTCTAGCCACTGAGCTACGCGCCCAGGAGTGTGCCGAGGGTGGGAGTTGAACCCACAAGCTATTGCTAGCACATCTTCCTTAGAGATGCGTGTCTTCCAGTTCCACCACCTCGGCCTATTAATAAAAAAGAAGATTAAGATTCTTTGTTTTCTTTTTTAGGTTTGTCTTCTTTTTCTTTTGTTTTTTTTGTTTCTTCCGACTTCTTTTCTTTTTTGCTTTCCTCTTTAGCTTTTTTCTTTTCTGGTTTTTCTTTTTTGTTTTCTTCTAATTCAGCATATTTATTTGCTTTTTCTTTATCAAACTCTTTTCTTTTTAATCTGGCTCTTTTTCCTTTAGCTTCTCTTAAATAGTAAAGCTTAGATCTTTTAACTTTACTTCTCTTAACAATCTCTATCTTTTTAATTGAAGGAGAATGAAGAGGAAATATTCTTTCTACAGCAACACCTTTGCTAACCTTTCTTACCGTAATAGTTGCTCCCATTTCACTTCCGTGTTTTTTTCCTAAAACAACTCCTTCAAAAACTTGAATTCTTTCTTTATCACCTTCTTGTATTTTTTCGTGAACTTTCACTGTGTCGCCAGGGTGAATATCAGGAAGATTTTTTCTTGTAAATTTTTTAATTATTTCTTTAACTTGTTTCATTTTTTCAATATTATTGTTTTTGGTTTATCGTAATCAATGTCTTTTTTATGAATTTTAACACTTTTCTTTGGTTTGATTTTTTCTGCTTTTACTAATTTAAGAAATTTGTCTAAAGAGTCTAGTTTCATTTTTAGTTTAGGAACAGCGTAATGCATTGGTATAATTATTGCTGGTTCTATTTGGTTAATAATATCGGTTGCTTCTTCAGTATCAATTGTATTATTACCTCCTACTGGTACCATTAAGACGTCAATCATTCCCATTTGGTCTAACTGGTTTTCCTTTAATTCTTTTTGTTGTAAATCTCCTAAATGGCAAATTTTAATATTATTAATACTAATTGTATAAATAACATTATTATCAAAAGATCTTTCTGGTTTCTTTTCTCCTTTCTTTTTCTTGAATTCAAAAGTAGGAACGCCTTGAATGAAAACCCCTTTGGTTTCATATTCTCCGGGACCATCAATTAAAAAGTATTTCTTTCCTTTAGCAACTTTTAAGTTATGATTGTCTTTATTGCTGCAAAGCAAAATGTCTGTTTTTAATCTCGGAGGTTTTAATCCTGTATCTTCTTTATTAAAAGGATTAATTACTACTCTTATTTTTTTCTTTTTAATTCGGTCTGTTATTTGGAATAAACTTTGACCATACCAAGATATTTTCATAATATTTTTAAAATAAAGTTATTGTTCCTACAAGTTAACATAGCTTATTCCTTTATTCAAGTTTGAAAAAATAATTATAATATTGTAATCTAACGTTATAATAAATGTTATGAAAACTATGAAACAAATATTAGAAGACAACGAAGACTTAAAACCTGTAAAGGTTGGAGAAATAGTAGAAGGTTCTGTTATTGGTAAAGGAAGATCTACTCTTTTTCTTGATTTAGGACCAGTTGGAACCGGGACTATTTATGGTAAAGAGTTTCAGGATTCTAAAAGACAATTAAAGGATTTAGAAAAAGGAGATAAAGTTTGTGGTAAAGTTGTTGATTTAGAAACTGATGATGGATTTATTGAATTATCGGTCAGAGAAGCTTTCCGAGAAATGACTTTCGAAGAGTTACAAGAAAGAAAAGAGGCTGGGGAATTAATTAAGGTTAAAATTCAAGGAGCGAATAAAGGAGGGTTAATGACTAAATTAATGGGAGTAGATTCCTTTTTACCTGTTTCTCAATTAACTAGTAAACACTATCCTAAAGTAGAAGGGGGAGATAGAAGAAAAATATTAAGAAAATTACAGGAATTTATCGGAGAAGAATTTACAGTCAAGATTCTTAATTTATTTCCTGAAAAAAATCAAATTATCTTATCGGAAAGAGCTAAAGATGTAGACAGAATGAAAAAGATGCTGAAGGAATATGAAATAGGAGATGTGGTTGAAGGAGAGATTACTGGAGTTACTGATTTTGGAGCCTTTATTAAATTTCCTCTTTCTGCCGAGTCAGAAAAAGAACAGTTGGAAGGTTTAATTCATATCTCTGAATTAGACTGGAAGATAGTTAAGAATCCATCTTCAATTGTTAAGACCGGTGATAAAGTAAAAGCTAAGATTATTGATATTGCAAAGGGTAAAATTTCTCTTTCTTTGAAATCTCTTAAGGACGATCCTTGGGAAGGAGTAGAGGAACAATATCCAAAGGGAACTACTTTGACTGGTGAAGTTACTAAAATTAATCCTTTTGGTGCTTTCGTGAAAGTAAAAGAAGGAATTAGAGCTCTTTGCCATATCTCTAAATTTGAAAAGGAATCAGCAATGAAGAATAAATTAGAAGTTGGAGAAAACTATAAATTTGAAGTTCTTTCTGTTGATGAAAAAGAACATCGAATGAGTTTAAAATTAATTGAAAACAAAGAATGAAAACCTTAATGAAAAACTTTGTTTTAGTGTTATTAGTTTTTTTGGTTGTTTCAGCTCTTTTTAGTTTATTTGAAGCTCCTACTGATGCTGAAAAAATATCTCTTAACCAGTTAGTTAATGATATTAATCAGGAAAAAGTTCAGAAGATTGTTGTTTCGGGCGAAGAAATTGAGGTTACCTATAAAGATGAAGGAAAAGCTAAGACTAGAAAAGAAACAGAATCTTCTTTATCTCAATCTTTAGTTAATTATGGAGTTAATCAGGAATCTTTAAGCAAAATAGATGTTAATGTTGAAGAAGTTAGTGATATTTGGGTTTGGCTGAATCCTTTCTTGTTTTCAGTCCTTCCCCTTTTAGTTTTTGGAGGACTTTTCTGGATGATTTTAAAGAAATCTAAATCGGGCTCAATGAAGGCTTTTAGTTTTACTAAGAATAAGGCCAAGCTATTTGAGTCAAAGGACGCTAAAAAGACGACCTTTGAAGATGTGGCTGGTTTAAAAGAAGTAAAATCAGAATTAAGAGAAGTAGTTGATTTCTTAAAAAATCCAGAAAAATATCTAAAGATGGGAGCTGAAATTCCAAGGGGTGTTTTACTTGTTGGGGGAAGCGGAACCGGAAAAACTTTAATGGCTAGGGCTATTGCTGGAGAAGCAGGAGTTCCTTTCTTTCACACTTCTGGTTCTTCTTTTGTAGAATTGTTTGTTGGAACTGGAGCCGCTAGAGTGAGAGATTTATTCGAAGCTGCAAAAAAGAATACTCCTTGTATTGTTTTTATTGATGAAATTGATGCAGTTGGAAGAATGAGAGGAACAGGAATTGGCGGAGGGCACGATGAAAGGGAACAAACCTTGAATCAATTATTAACAGAAATGGATGGTTTTGACAGAGAGACAAATGTTATTGTTATGGGAGCAACAAACCGTCCCGATGTTTTAGATAAAGCTCTTTTACGTCCAGGAAGATTTGACCGAAGAATAGTTTTTGATTTACCTGATATCAAAGACAGAAAATCAATTTTGGAACTTTATTTTGTGAATAAGCCTGGGGCAAAAGATGTAGACTTAAGAGAGGTGGCTGAGAGAACCCCTGGTTTTTCCGGAGCTGATTTAGAAAATGTCATTAATGAAGCGGCTATTTTAGCAGCAACTAAAGATAATAAGAAAATTTATCAAGAAGATCTCTTGTCTTCTATTGAAAAAGTAATGCTTGGTCCAGAAAAGAGAAGTAAAGTTATTTCGCAAGAAGAAAAGGAAATAGCTGCTTATCATGAAGCTGGTCATGCCTTAGTTTCTCATACTATCTTGAAATCTCAGCCAGTCAGAAAAATTTCTATTATTTCTCGAGGAGGAGCGGCTGGTTATGTTTTAAAAACCCCCAAAGAAGAAAGGCGGATTAGAACAAAAACTGAATTTTTAAACTCTATTGCTGTTGCTTTGGGCGGTTATTGTTCGGAAAAATTAAAGTATGGAGAAGTTACTACGGGCGCAGCTAATGATTTGAAAAAGGCTTCTAAATTAGCTAAGAAATTAGTTAAGGTCTACGGGATGTCTGCTTTGGGCCCTATTACCTTTGGTGAACAACAAGATACAGTTTTCTTAGGGAAAGAAATTACTGAAGAAAAAGATTATTCTGAAAAAACAGCAGCTAAAATTGATGAAGAGGTTAGAAAGTTTATTGAGGAAGCTTACCAAAGAGCAGAAGATATTTTGTCTAAAGAGAAAGACTTGTTAGAAAAGCTTGCCCAGACTTTAATGAAGAAAGAAACTATTGAAAGAAAAGAATTTGAGAGAATAATTGATGGAAAAGAGGAAGGAGAAAAAGACGAAAAAAAAGATAAGAAAAAAAAGAAGAAAAAAGATAAGAAGAAAACCAAAAAGAAAAAAGAAGAAAAAGGAAAGAAGGACAAAAAGAAGAAAGCAAAAAAGAAAGAAAAGGGTAAGAATAAAGGTAAAAACTTTAAAATTAAAATTAAAGACCTATAATCTTTAATAGAGGTTTGGGGCGTGTAGCTCAGCGGTTAGAGCACGTCTCTTATAAAGACGAGGTCCGTGGTTCGATTCCACGTACGCCCACATTGGGGGCGGTTAGCTCAGCTGGTTAGAGCGTCGCACTGACATTGCGGAGGTCACTGGTTCAACTCCAGTATCGCCCACTATTCTTAAAAACGTTATCAGCGTTTTTTTGTTTTTCAGTGGATAGTTTTCTCTATAATTACTAAATATTAGTGGAAAAATTAAGCTGGAAATTTATCCTTATTCCTGATAAGATAAGGATAAGTCTAGATTGTATAATTATTGAAAAAAGTGAAAATTATTTATCAAGGTAAGGACCTTTTAGTTGTCGATAAACCAGCTGGATTTGTTGTTTATTCTAAAGATTCTGAGAGAGAATCAGTAATGAAAAAGCTCTTGAAAGATTTTCCTGATTTAAAAAAAGTTGGGAAAAAACCAAGATATGGGATGGTTCATCGATTAGATAAAGACACTTCAGGTATCTTATTAGTAGCAAAAAATGAGAAAGCCTTTTCTTTTTTTAAAAAACAATTTAAAAAAAGAAAGGTTATTAAAAAGTATACTGCTTTGTCTTTTGGCAATATTAAACAGGAGAGAGGAATTATTAAAACATTAATTGGTCGTTCTCCTAAGAATAGAACCCAGAAGAAAGCTTTCCCTCTAGTTGCTTTAAATAGAAAAGGAAAAAAAAGAGCAGTTAGTAAATTTAAAGTTTTAAAGCGTTTTCAAAAGGGAGATCAAAAGTACAGCTTACTAGAAGTCGAGATTAAGACAGGTAGAACTCATCAAATTAGAGTTCATCTGAAATATCTTGGTTATCCGGTTGTTGGAGATCAGACTTATAGATTTAGAAAGCAAAAGAAAGAATTAGATAGACAATTTTTACACGCTTCTTTTTTGAAAATAAGTCTTTTAAATAACAAAATGAAAGAATTTAAATCTGATCTTCCGGGGAAATTAAAAACATTTTTAAAAGAATTAAATGAATTTCATAGATAAAATTCAATCCCTACCTAAGAAAAAAAGAAAGATCATTTTATGGAGTGTAATGTTTTTAGTTTTTGTTATCTTGTTGTTTTTCTATATAATAGATATTCAAAATACTTTAGCTAGAAATCAGGGTTTTAAATTAAAGGATGTTTTTGAGTTGGGAGAAGCTAACAATCAAATTAATCAATCAAAGGCCATAATCTTAGGAGAATTTAAAAAAGCAATTAATTCAATAAAATAAATGCCTAAAAAGAAAAAGAAGAAATCAAAGAAAAAACAAGAAAAAAATAAAGAAGAGCAGGAAGATATAGAAAAAAGATCAATAGTTAAGGAGATGAAATCTTCTTATATTGATTATGCTATGTCGGTTATTATTTCCAGAGCTTTACCTGACGTTAGAGACGGCTTAAAACCAGTTCAAAGAAGAATTCTTTATGTCATGCTTGAGGAAGGACTAAGGCATAATAAAAAAAGTAGAAAGTCGGCTACTGTTGTTGGTGGAGTTCTTGGAAAGTATCATCCTCATGGAGACCAGGCTGTTTATAGGGCAGCAGTAAGAATGGCTCAGGATTTTTCCTTGAGATATCCTTTGGTTAAAGGACAAGGAAACATGGGAT